>SUVU01000015.1 GCA_015061865.1 Lentisphaerota bacterium | reverse complement strand
TTTTCTCAAAGAGCTTCTCTTCCATGGTGATATTGCTGCGGGTGGTGCCGTGGTAAATGCGGATGTAGTCTTTATCCGTATTGTTGGGCGCACGGGTATTCTGATCGAGCATCCCGACTTCGACTCTGCCGTTTTCACCGTTGAAAACGATGTTGAAACCCGCCACCGGGGAGTAGGCGTTGAGACAGTAATTCATCACCGTACCGCTTTTGTAGGTGACGATGGCGTTCATAGTGTCGTAGATGTCGATGTTTTTGTCAAAGCAGCAGCCGTCACGGAGGTAGCCGTCAACGTGTTCGGCTTTGAAGTACAATTCATCGAAAATATGACCGTCGGTGCCGGGGTTGAGGTCGGCATCTTCGAGGGTGGATTTCAGCACCGCCCAGCAATCGCCGCTGTGGCTGCAGCCGCGGCAGCGGTCGCCGCGGATTTTACCGGCATCACCGAAAACTTTGCGGCTGGCAGTGGCGTAGACGGAGTACGGTTCGTCATCGAGGATCCAGTTCATCAGATCGAAGTGGTGGGTGGCTTTGTGGACAAAAAGACCGCCGGATTTTTCCAGATGGGCGTGCCAGCGGTGGAAATATTCCTGACCGTGGGTGAGGTCGAGGTGCCACTCGAAATTGACCGAATTGATTTTGCCGATCGGTTTGGTCATCATCAGCTGTTTGATGGCGCAGGAGTGGGGTTTGAAACGGTAGTTGAAGGTGACGATAACTTTTTTGCCGTATTTTTTCTCGGCGGCACGGATGCGTTCGATACCTTCACGGCACATCGCCATGGGTTTTTCGGTCATAACTTCCAAGCCGGCGGCGAAACCCATTTCGATAAGTTCCGGGTGGCTGCAGTCCGGCACGCAGACGATGAGCGTGGTCGGCTGGGCTTCTTTAAGCATCTGATTGAAGTCAGTGTACATGGGGACATTGGTTTTCAACAGGTTGTTGAAACCCTGCATCCGGGCGGGGTTGGTGTCATAAAGAGCCACCCACTCGGAATATTGACCAACTTTTTCCAGCATGCCGCGGGCAAAACACAAACCACGGACACCGGCACCGGCGATAACGACCCGACGTTTCATAATACCATTCTCCCTTGAATTTTAGTTCGGTACTGAAATATGTATATATTGTATACGTTGCGTTGAGGATAATATACTGCCGTTGGCAAGAAAAATCAAACGTTGTTGACAGTAAATGCCATAAAAAACTGCCGTCGGGAGAAACTTCCCGGCGGCAGCATGGTTCTGGCGAGTCAGTCGCGGTCGAGTTCCGCATCAATATCATCGAATGTGACCGTTGAACCGGGGGCGGCGCCGCAGACCAGCCGGATGGCGGCGGGGGCGTATTGAGCGCAGTCCCGGATGCGGAGCGAGCCTTTCAGATCTCTGAATCCGGCGGTGGCAGTGGCGGTGGCGATGCGTTTGACGGCGAGGACTTTGCCGTTGGCATCGAGGAGTTCCACGGCTAAAAATGCGGTGCCGCTGCCTTTGATTTCGGCTTCCATTTCAACGGTGTCATAAATGGTGACCGGAAAACTGTTTTTGGTTGTGGCGATGACTGCGCCGGTATTGGCAGTCAGTTGCAAAGCTCTGCTGAACCACTCCTCACCGCCGACGATCCTGGCGGCACCCGGAGCTGAAATGCTCCAGTCGGACGGCAGACCGTTGGCAATATTGCGGAATTTGCCGTCGATACGCAAATCGGTTCCGGCGGCGAGTGTTACGGCAGTCACGGTTAAAACAAGTGTAAAAAATCGTTTCATAGCCACTCCTTTCGTTTTTGTGGTTGCACTTGCTGCAGTTACATTATACTATCGTAAAATAATGTTTTCAAGCGGCAGTAAATAATTTGTCCGGAATTTTTTTGCGGTGGATGTGAAGCGAAAAAACTTGAGAAAAAACGGAAAAAATTCTTGAGAAAAGTGTGTAGTGGTGCTATGTTATACAGATGACTGTATCAGGAAATTTTTTGTGGTGGCTAAAGGTATGGAAACGAAAGTTAAATCATTGCTGGGCAATTGGTTGCGATTTGCTCTGAAATTCGGCATCGCCGCCGCAGTGGTGATTTGGCTGGTGTGGTCGAATTCCGGTCAGATCATAAAAAGTTTCCGGACATTCAATTACTGGTGGCTGATACCGGCGTTTTTCTTTTATGCCCTGCATATTGCAGTGGCGGCGTGGCGCTGGCGGGTGCTTGCCGGAGTGCTGGGGGTGAAAATGTCCGGCATGGAGGCGTTTTCGCTGACCATGCAGGGGTATTTTTTCTCACTGGTCATCCCCGGCGGGGCCGTCGGCGGCGATGTGATAAAAATGACTGCGGTTTCCCGGCGGCTGCAAAGCGGCTCCCGTACCGAAGGGGCGTTTTCAGTGCTGATGGATCGCATCGTCGGTATGCTGGCGCTGTTTATTCCGGTGCTGTTGATGATTTATCCGGCGAAAAAGCTGCTCTACATTCCGGAATTGCCGGAGTATTTGAATGGCACCGTGCTGGCGTGGCTTATTGCTGCAGTATGTCTGGCGGGCAGTGCCGCCGGGATCGCCGTGTTTTTTCACCGGACATTTGAAATGATTCCCGGCGTGAAGCCGCTGCTGGATTTTCTGGATAAAAGCACCGGCGGCATGGTGAACCGGGTGCTGGGGGCGACCGATGTGTACGGCGGAAATTGGCAGACACTGGTGAAAATGGTACTGGCAAGCGTTCCCGGAGTGCATTTGCTGACGGTGGTGCCGATGTATTTTCTGCTGGCTGGAACCGGCAGCAGTTGTGACTGGTTCACGGTGCTGGCGGCGTTGATGATCGGCAATCTGGTCGGTTTGATCCCGTTGTTTCCCGGCGGTATCGGCGGCAGGGATGTAACGGTGATTGCTCTGCTGGTCGCCGGCGGTGTCACGGCGGGCAATGCGGAAACGGCGCAGCTGCTTTATACCGGAGTGATGATGTTGTGCTATATGGCAGGTGGGATGTTTTTTGTGTTCGATCCCGGCAGGAAGTTGAAAAGTGCAGGGGAAATGTCCGATGAGTGATATGCAGTTGAATATGGCGATGGAGCCGGGGAAAAATTACTTCAAAGATGCGCTTGACAGCGGTAAATTCATCTTTCTGGCGGAGTGTCATGTGCCGGTGATGGAGAGTCGCTGTGAAGCGGCGGTGGAACGGATCATGCCGCTGGCGCAGATGATGGCTGATCAGCAGGATCTGTGCGGCGGACTGGCACTGACCGACCGCCGGGATGCGCCGTGGAGCGCCGTGGAGATCTCGGCAGCACTGCCGGAAAAGTTGCGTCAGCGCAATATCTGTTTTGTTTCCGGTGACGGGCGCAATGCTGAAGCGGTGAAAAATCAGTTTACTCTGGCGGCGAACAGCCGTTCGCTGAATGTGGTTCCGGTCAGCGGCAATGCCGCACCGATGACGGTGAAAGAGTGCCGCAACCGGGCGTATTGCGGCAGTGTGGAACAGCTGAAACTGCTGCGGGAAGGTTATGACGAATTGTTTCCCGGAACGGTCATAAATCCTTATCATTACGACAGTTGTACGGCGCTGGCTACTTATGGGGCATTGAATGAAAAAATCGCTTCCGGGGCGCAGTTTGTTATCAGCCAGAGTGGTTGGGATATGCTGCAGAATCAGACGTTGGCATGGTATTTGCTCCGGCAGAAACAATTTCTGCCGCTGATCGCCCATTTGACGTGGCTGACTGCCGACCGGGTGGAGAAGATCATTGCCGGTGAATATCCCGGTTTGAGAATGACTGCCGCATTCCGTAAACTGCTCAGCCGGGAGCTGCTGGGATCAAAAGCGCAGTTCGATGCGGCACAGTACCGGCGGATGGAATTACAGGTCGCCGGATGCCGGTTGATGGGGTACAGCGGCGTGATAATTTCCGGGGTGGATGTCCCGGCACGGGCGGCGATGCTGGCTTCCCGGATCCGGACGGCACTGCGGGAATTCAACAGTTTCGAACATTGGTTGAGCGAATACCGGGAGCATCAGGCTTCGGCGGAAATGGGTTTCGGCAGCCGGGCGTTTCATCTCTTTGACCGGGTGTTGCGGCGGCAGTATCCGTTTGACGAGCCGCCGGAGATCACGGAACCGGAAGTTCCGGAATTTTCCATCCGGGAAAAAGCCGCATATAAATTGAAACGCTTTTTCTTCGCACATGCCGACCGGGAACGTCCGGAACGGGACAGGTTGTTGAAAAAACTGCTGGCAAATTGCCGTTCCTGCAAACAATGCACGTTGCCGCAGCACCATTTTTTCTGTGTGAAAAACTGTCCCAAACGTCTGGAACACGGGCCATGCGGCGGGGTGAAAGAGGATGGCAGCTGCGAAATCGGCACCGGAGAGTGCGTTTTTGTGCAAATAATGCGCTGTGAAAGAGCTTTGATGGCGCAAAACAGTTTGGAATCCTGACTTTGAGAGGCTATATTATATAGATGGTCAAAAAAGTGCTTTTTGTCTGTACCGGCAATACTTGCCGCAGTCCGATGGCGGAAAGGTATTTCAATACCGTTGCCGCCGGCAGGATCACGGCGGCGTCGGCGGGATTGTATGCCGATGCCGGCAGTCCGATGAGTTTCGGGGCGGTGCGGGCATTGGCACAGTACGGGATCGGTGAGGATGATTTCCGGGCTTCGCAATTTGAGCCGGAGCTGGCGGAGCAGGCTGATTTGATCGTCGGTATGACGGAGTCGCATTGCCGTGAAGTGGTGAAGCGATACCCCGCAGGGGCGGCAAAAACCGTGCCGCTGCTGCAGTTTACCACCGGCGGCAGTGTGGCTGACCCTTTCGGGGGCAGTGATACGGAGTACCGGCATTGTCTGGAGCAGATGATCCCGGCATTGGAAAATTTGATGGAATATTTGTTGAAAAAACAGACAAACTGTAATAAATAGAACCTGAAAACACAACATGAGGTGAAGTAAATGAAAGAAATCACAGACATTGCCAATCGTTCATTGACGATCGCACTTGCTGCCGATCACGGCGGTTTTGAGGCGAAAAATGAAATTTCGTCCTGGCTGCAGGCATCCGGTCACAAAGTGCTGGATTGCGGCGCATTTGTTGCAGACAAAGATGACGATTATCCGGATTTTGCTTCGCCGGCAGCGATGGCTGTTTCCAACGGCGATGCCGATGCCGTGGTGCTGCTCTGCCGTTCCGGTCTGGGGATGGCGATCGTGGCAAACCGTTTTCACGGTGTGCGTGCCGTGGTGGCAGCGGACAAAAAAGCGGTGGAATTGAGCCGCCGTCACAATGCTTCCAACTGCCTCGTGCTGGGCGGCGATCAGCTCTCCGTGGCGGAGATGAAAGAATTGATCACCGAATGGCTGGGCACCTCTTATTCTGCCGCACCCCGTCACGACCGCAGACTGGCAAAAGTTGAGCGCAAAAGCTATGACGATATCGCCGCTTTGCGTGCCGCCGATCCGGAACTTGCCGCAATGATCGACCGTGAAGCCGCCCGTCAGCGTGACGGCATCGAATTGATCGCCAGCGAAAACTTCGCCAGCTGCGCCGTCCGTTCCGCCCAGGGATCGGTGCTGACCAATAAATACGCCGAAGGCTACTCCGGCAAACGTTACTACAACGGCTGCGAATTCATCGACCAGGTCGAAACTCTGGCGATCGAGCGTGCCAAAAAACTTTTCGGCGCTGAAGCCGCCAACGTCCAGCCCCACAGCGGCAGCGGCGCCAATCAGGCGGTTTACACGGCGCTCTGCCAGCCCGGTGACACGGTGCTGGCGATGAGTCTGGATCACGGCGGCCACCTGACCCACGGTCACCCGCTGAACTTTTCCGGTAAACTCTACAATATGGTTCCCTACGGTGTCAGCGCTGAAACCGAACAGATCGACTATGATGAAGTCGAACGTCTGGCGCTGGAGTGCAAACCGAAAATGATCCTTGCCGGCGCCAGTGCGTATCCGCGTATCATCGACTTCCCCCGTTTGCGCGAAATCGCTGATAAAGTCGGTGCTTTGCTGTTTGTGGACATGGCGCACATCGCCGGTCTGGTTGCCGCCGGTGAGCATCCGTCCCCGGTTCCGTACGCTGATGTGGTCACCACCACGACCCACAAAACTCTGCGCGGTCCCCGCGGCGGTCTGATCCTCTGCAAAGAGCAGTATATCAAAGCGATCAATTCTGCCGTGTTCCCCGGTTTGCAGGGCGGTCCTCTGATGCACGTCATCGCCGCCAAAGCCGTCTGTTTCGGCGAAGCGCTCACTGATGAATTCAAAGCCTATCAGCGTCAGGTGCGTCTGAACTCCGCCAAACTGGCTGCCGAGCTGGCGGCCCGCGGCTTCCGCATCGTTTCCGGCGGCACGGACAACCACCTCTCCCTGATCGACCTGCGTCCGAAAGGCGCCACCGGTAAAGCGGTCGCCAATGCGCTGGATCTTGCCCGCATCACCGCCAACAAAAATATGATCCCGTTTGATCCGGAAAAACCGTTTGTCACCAGCGGTATCCGCATCGGTACCCCGGCGATCACCACCCGCGGTATGAAAGAGGAAGATATGGTCAAAGTCGCAGAATTCATCGACCGTGCGGTGGCGGTGCGTGATGATGAGGATGCGCTGCGCAAAATCGGTGAAGAGGTCAAAGAATTCATGACCAAATTCCCGATGCCCCAATTCTGAACTGGAAAATAACATAAAGAGATATAAAAAATGATCGATATTAAAATCATCCGCGACAATGCGGAATTGGTGCGGCAGAATTGCATCCGCCGCGGTTATCCCATCGACATCGACGGTCTGGTGAAATTGGACGCCGATTGCCGTCAGCTCAATGGCGAAATCGAAGCGTTGCGCGGCGAACGCAACCGGCTCAGCAAAGAGTGTGCCAAAGATCCCGCCGCCCGGGATCAGGTCAAACAGATCAAATTGGCGCTGGGCGAAAAAGAGAATAAACTTGACGTGTTGCAGAAACGCATCCGTGAAGTGCTGATCCGGATGCCGAATTTGCTGGCAGATGATGTGCCGGACGGCACTGATGATACCGGCAACGTGGAATTGCGTAAAGTCGGTACGATCCGGGAGTTCGATTTCGAGATCAAAGATCACCAGCAGCTCGGTGAAGCTCTGGATATTCTGGATATTGCCCGGGGTGCGAAAGTCGCCCAGACCGGTTTTTATTACTGGAAAGGGCAGGGAGCAATGCTGGCGCAGGCGTTTTTCTTCTGGGTGCAGAAGTTCCTTGCCGAACGCGGATTTACCATGTTTATGACACCGTGTCTTGCCAAAGAACGGACGCTTTTCGGTACCGGTTATCTGCCGTTTTTCGCCGATCAAACCTACAATATCGAGGGTGAAGACCTCGCTTTGATCGGTACCAGTGAACAGACATTGGTCGGTTATCATGCCGATGATGTGCTTGACGGGGCGAAATTGCCGCTGTGCTATACGGCGTACACCCCCTGTTTCCGTACTGAAGCGGGCAGCTACGGCAGAGCATCCAAAGGTATTTTCCGGGTGCATCAGTTCCACAAAGTCGAACAGATCGTATTCTGCAAACCGGAAGATTCCCCGAAATACCATGAATTCTGTCTGGAAAACGAGGAAGCCCTGCTTCAGGCTCTCGGTCTGCCCTATCATGTCGTCAACGTCTGCGTCGGTGACCTCGGTGCACCGGGATACAAAAAATACGACATCGAAGCGTATTTCCCGAGTTTCGGCGGCTACCGTGAAGTGACCAGCAACACCAATTTGACTGAATTCCAGAGCCGTCGTCTGGATATCCGTTATAAAGACGGTGACGAGCGCGGTTTCGTTCACACCATCAGTGCCACGGCGGCTACTGACCGGATGCTGATCTGCATTATGGAAAACTACCAGCAGGCCGATGGTTCGATCATCGTGCCGGAAGTGCTGCGTCCGTACACCGGATTTGACCGGATCGTACCGGCGAAGTAAGCGTAAAAAATCCGGCACAGCGGAGAAGTTTTCAGCTGTGCCGGAGAGCGACGATGAAGCTTCCCGGCAAAAAATTATATTTTATTCCCGGCATTTGCTGGGGCGGACTCTGGATAAGGGAATTTTTCCTTTATCCGGAGTTGTGGTTTTTTGCCTGTTGTGCCGTCGGGATCGGGGTGGGATTCATCATCCCGAAAATGGTGAAATCCTCCTGGCGTGACGGTGTGGGATTGGCGGCACTGGCGGGATTGGCGTTGGTGCCGGAGCAGGAGCTGCACTCGGCGCTGTTTCCGCTGGTTTTCGGGTATTACAGCGGTTGCATATTGACCGCAGAACCGGGCAACTGGCAGGCGAGCCGCAGTTTCAGCGGCGGTTTTATGCTTGGTGCCGTGGTGGCGGTTTCCGGCGTTAATGAAATATTTCTGCCGCTGCTGCTGATTTGTACGGCATGTAATTTGCCGGCGTGGTGGAAAAAGATCGCCGCCGTGGTATTGGCAGCGGTGATTTTTTCCGCAGGAGAACTTTTGACGGCAAAAGCGGGCAGTTCCACGGAAAAACCTGTTCCGTCTCCCGGCGAAATGATTACCGCACTGTCGTGGGTCGAACCCGGAACAAAAGCGCCGAAAATGGCGTTTTTCGGCGGAGAGTTCCGTAAACTTGCCGCAAATGCCAATGAATTTGCCGGGGCAGTCAAAGTTTCTTATCATGATTCAGTTTCCTCCATTCCGTCGGATGCGGAGGTGATCTTTGCCGTGGATGTGCCGGAAATCGGTGACGGTGGCGTGCGGGAGTGCGCCCGGAAATTGCGTGACGGTGGCGTGATGGTTTTGCCGGCAGGTAAATGCGGGATATTGCCGCATTGGCAGTGGCGGCAGCTGCCCGGAGGCGCCGGAAATTATGCGGTGGCGGGCAAAGGCAGAGAGTTGAAATTTGACCCGGATAAAATGGATGCGAATTTTGCCGCTTTATTTGGCAAACATCACCCGAATCCGCCGCTTGCCGGAGCTTTGGCAGGGATGTTGATTTGCGAAAATCCCCGGCCGGTCACGCTGCATGGTGCTTCCGGCGGCAGATGGTACTGGGGCGTCGCTCTGGGGTTATTGACGGCGCTGTTGACCGGGTATTTATGGCGGCAGCAGCGCAACTGCGAGTACCGCAAAGATCAATGGGCGGCGATGTTCAATACCGGCGGTCAGGCGCTGTTGACGGCGGTGCTGCTGCCAGGATTGCTGGAGTGGTTGAATCTGCCGGGAGTCACCAATATTCTGATCGCCCTGGGGGCGGTGTGGTTCATCCGCCGGTCGACCGGATTGCGGAGCCGGCGGAGCAGAAATATTTCGTGGTTGATTTTCTGGATCAGCATGATTTTCAGCGTGGTATTGCAACAGGAAATATTCATGTTTGCCGCTCTGATATTCGGCGGCAGTGCGTATGCGGATCTGGACGGGGAATTACAGAAAAACTTCAGTTGTCCGGCAGAGGAAGCCCGTTTTCTGGCGATCGCCTGCGGTATCGGTGCGGCGTGGCTGATGATACATTGGCGGATCCCGTGGGCATATCAACTGCTGATTGCCGCCGGGGCGAGATTTTATTCATGGGTGCGGAATTGATCCGGCACCCTTGATTTTTTCCGGCATTGACTTATACTCTTTATGCAGACGGAAATTTTTCCGGAAAGAAAGACAGGTGTAAAGAGGAGGAGAAAAATGCACGGATTCTTTCAATCATTGTGGCGGATGCTGTCGGGCAGTAATTTGCCGGGTATCATCGGTGGAATCGTAATTTTACTGGTCGGCTGGGCAGTGGCGGCGTGGATAGGACGGCGCATTGCCAAATGTATGCAGCTGTGCGGGCATGAGGACGAAACGTGTTCATGCGGCAGAGCCGGAGTCATCATCGGCAGAGTGGTTTATTATTTACTGCTGTTGATGGTGTTGACCTGGGCGCTGTCGGTGATGAGTATGGAATTCGCCGCCGGGCCGCTGCGGGAATTTCTGGCGGTGCTTGCCGGGTATCTGCCGCATATCGCCGGGGCGGTGATTCTGGCGGTGATCGCCTGGGTGGTCGCCGGGATCGCCCGCAATATCGTCCGCAAAATCCTTTACCACTGGCACACCGGAGAAAAACTTGCCGCCCATACCGGCAAACCGGAACATACTTCCGCCCCTGAAACGGCGGCTCAAGTCGTCTACTACGTGGTGTATTTGTTTTTCATTCCGGCGATTTTGAATGCCCTGCAGATCCGGGGCATTACCGAACCGCTGGGTGATATGTTTGAAAAAATCCTCTTTTATCTGCCCAATTTGCTGGCGGCGGTGCTGGTGATCCTGATTGCGATGCTCGTTGGCACTTTTGCCGCCGGGATCGCCGCCAAAGCGGCATCGGCACTGGGATTTGACCGGTTCGTCAATAAAGCACTGGGACGGGAAATCACGGTAAATACCCCCGCCGTGATCGTCGGGAAACTGGTGTTTCTGACGGTAATGGTATTCGCAGTTTTGATGGCGTGTGAAGCGCTGCAATTGACCAGAATGGCGGAACTGGTGATGATTTTTGCGGTATTCGGCGGGAATTTGCTGTTGAGTGCGATCGTGATGCTGATCGGTTTCCGGCTGGCTGAGTTCACTGCAGAATTGCTCCGGGAAAAGTGTTCGCCTCTGGCGATCGGTATTCTGCGGGCAGTGATCATATTTTTCACCGTGGCGCTGGCGTTGAGCAATCTGGACATCGGCGGGACGGTGGTGATGATCGGCTTTGCCATGATCCTTGGCACGGCGTGTCTGGCGGCGGCGATCGCATTCGGCATCGGCGGCAGGGAAGCCGCCGCACGCTATCTTGACGAACGCACGAAATGTCAGCACAAAGCGCAGGATTGAGCGCCGGATGCCGTTATGGAGCAAGTCATCTCAACTGATGACTTGCTCAAATTTCCAGGTGCCGCCTGCGCCGGGGACGGCGACCACCGTTTTCAACGGATAGTTCCAAAGCGAAGCGGCACTCAATTGGTATTCACTGCCGTTGGCGGTAAAGCCAGTGATTTCAATTCCGGCGTAATGCCCGTCGGAAACCACGGGAAATGCCGTGCCGCTCTCCGGCACCGGCACGATCCGCAGCACCCGGCTGCCATGGGGCGGAATATCGGCGGCACGCACTTCATCTCCGGCGGCAAAAATCCCCAGAATTTCCAGTGAATCGGCATCTGCGACCACAAATTTCCCGGATGCCGCCGGCGGCAGGAGTTCCGGAGTCAGGCGGATGATGCAGTATGCAGTTTCGTCGCTGAGATTGAGTCGGGAATAGACGTTGAAACCGTCAGGATTGCCGCAAGTGGCGGGGATGCGGGTCAGGTATCGTTCCGGACAACGGCAGTTCCACGGATCCAGCAATACGGCGGTCAGATGGCGTGACGGGGCGACTTTGCGGATCATTTGCAGTCGCGGTTCATCCAAATTGCGGCAGTTTTCACCGAATGCCACCGCACCGCCGGCGAGGAATTGATGCAGTACCATCGTCCGGGCTTCATCATCATTCATATCTCCCAGCGAGATCGGCCCGTAGGCGGTGTTGTCCATGGTCGTGTTATTGAGCCGGATGGTGATAGCATCCGGGTCGTTGTGGCGCCATGCCCCCATCCATGACCGGAACATCGTCTGCCGGATGCGGTGCCATGCCGGGGCGGGATTATCCGGATTCCACCGGGCATAGGTGTCGTGACCGGTGCGCTGACTGTCGGCAATGCCCATGGCGGCGCCGGTATGACCGCCGCAGAGGTTGAAAAAACTTTCATCGCCGATGCCGCGGCGGATCGCCAGCAGCCCGTCCCGGAAACACTCCAGAATATTTTTGTTCCGGTTTTGCGGTGCCGGGTGCGGATCCATAAACAATGCCTGCGTGAAGTCGGCTTTGAAATAAGTATAACCCATTTCCCGCAGTCTGCGGAAACTTTTTTCGATGAAATCCAGTACATCTGAACGGGAGAGATCCAGCGCCGCACAGGGGCGGGAACAGCGGAAAGGAACGATTTCGCCATCCCGGTTGTGCAGGAGCCACTCCGGATGCGCATGCGCCGCCGGAGATTCCAGCGAGATGATAAACGGAGCCAGCCAGATACCGGGGACCAAACCGGCGGATCGGATCATTTCGGCAGCGTATTTCATGCCGTTGGGGAATTTTTCTTTATGAGCGACCCAGTTGCCGATGTCTTCATACCAGCCGCCGTCAAGCTGATAGACCTGGGCGGGGATCTGCCGTTCTTGGAGTGCCTTTAATTCGGCGGCAAGCATCGTTTCGCCGATGTGTCCGGCAAAATAGTGCCACGAACTGGCAACAAACGGCGACGGCACATTCCGGGGGGCGATCCCGGAAACCGCAGTCGCCCGGGCGGCGTGTTGAGCCAGCAGCGCATTGAAATCATTGCCGTAACACACTTCGCACCACTGACTTTCCCAAAATTGTCCGGGCGGCAGCAGCGTGCCGTCATAGTCCGCCGAGGCGGTGAAAGTTTTGTGGTTGAAGTAATCTGATATCGGCGCCCCGTCGCTCATGGTCAAACTGGCAAGATGGCGGTGCTGATCGAGAAATCCGAACAGCAGCATGTTGCCGTCCGAGTGAAATATCACCACATTGTCAGCGGTGAAATTCTCCCCGTGATAGATCGCCGCATAAGGTTTTTCCGCTTTGAGCCGTTTCATACAATAATATTCCCGGGAATCGGGATTGCAGCTGAAACTGCACATGAAAGTCTGTTCCACTGCGACCGGAGCCGTGCCGGAATTGTGCAGAACGGTGCGGAACGCATGAAATGATTCATCTGTTGCGGTGAAGTGGACAGCGGTATAGTGCAGATCGCCGCAAGTGAAATGGCGTTTTTCCACTTCACCGGGAGTGCCGGCAAGATCGAAGTGTTCCCGGACGGTTCCGCTTGGGAGCCATTCGCCGGAAATACCGGCAACGACCGGAAATTTATCCTTGAATGTGAACGGCGTGGGAGGCAGATCAAACATATTTATTCCCCTTTCAGTTGTTTTGTATTCTGTATTTAATAGAATATTTCCCGGAATGAAAAGCAAATGCGGAAAGGGAATATTTCAAAAATAATCGCAGCTGATAGATATTGATATAATATTATATCGGGAAAATATATGTTTTTGCGGGAAAAGTACATAAAAAAATATTTGCATTAAACACTAATAAGTGTATTTTATAAGAAAAGCATTTTTTCTGCTTGATAAAGGCAAATTTTTATAACCCGAAAGGATGAAAAATGGCAAATCCTGTCAAACTCGCAGTGATCGGAGCCGGTGCGCGCGGTTTCGGTTACGCCACTTACGCCAGACAATTTCCGGAACGATTGCAGATCGTGGCGGTCGCTGACCCCGATGATTTCCGCCGGAATAAAATGGGCAACCTCTACAATATTCCCGAAGCAATGCGCTTCAAATCCTATCAGGAATTTGTTTCCAAACCCAAAATGTGCGATGCCGTGGCGATCTGTACGCAGGATAATCTCCACGAAGCCCCGGCGATCGCCTGCGCCAAATGCGGTTATCATATCCTGTTGGAAAAACCGATGGCTCCCACCGCACAGGCATGCAAAAATATCGTCGCCGCTGTCAAAGAAGCCGGCGTGATGTTCGCTGTCTGCCATGTGCTGCGCTACACCAAATATACCGAAGCTGTCCGCAATATCCTCAAATCCGGCGAGATCGGCGAAATCATGACCATTCAGCACCTCGAACCGCTGGGCTACTGGCATCAGGCGCACAGTTTCGTGCGCGGCAACTGGAGAAATGAAGCGGAATCCAGTTTCATGCTGCTGGCGAAAAGCTGTCACGACATCGACTGGCTGCGCGGCATCATGGGCAAAAAATGTACCAGAATCCAGTCTTTCGGTTCGACCCGCCACTTCCGGGCATCTGAAAAGCCCGCCGGTGCCGCCGACCGCTGCGTGGATTGCCCTCAGATCGTGGAATCTTTCTGCCCGTACTCCGCCAAAAAAATCTATTTCCGCGACCGCCTCTGCAAAGGTCATGATAAGTGGCCCGTCAGCGTGCTGGCTCCGGAAATCACCAGAGAAACTCTGGACAATGCGCTCAAATCCGGTCCCTACGGCCGCTGTGTCTATGCCTGCGATAACGACGTGGTCGATAATCAGATCGTCAATATGACCTTTGAAGACGGCTCCACGGCGCAGATGCTGATGACCGGTTTCAATTTCCACGGCAGCCGTCACACCCGGATTTTCGGTTCGCACGGCGAATTGGAGACTGACGGCCGTTTCGTCAAAGTCCGCCACTTCCTCAATGATACGGAACGGGTCATTGATACGGAAGTTTCCAACGACGGCGGTATCCTTACCGGTCACGGCGGCGGGGATTTCGGTCTGATGCAGAACTTCGTCGAAGCAGTGGCAAGCAACGATCCGTCACTGATTTTGACCGGGATCGACGAAACCCTCGAAAGTCACCTGATGGTTTTCGCCGCCGAGAAATCCCGGCGCAATGGTAATGTTTGTGATGTGGAATAAATAACTTCAAATAGATTTGAAAGGATAAAAAATGTCAAATCCTGTAAGACTTGCCGTGATCGGAGCCGGTGCGCGCGGTTTCGGTTATGCCACCTTTGCCCAGAAGTTCCCCGAACGTTTGCAGATCGTGGCGGTCGCTGATCCGGATGAATTCCGCCGGAATAAAATGGGCAACCTCTACAATATTCCCGAAGCAATGCGCTTCAAATCCTATCAGGAATTTGTCGCCCAACCGAAAATGTGCGATGCCGTAGCGATTTGTACGCAGGATAATCTCCACGAAGCTCCGGCGATCGCCTGCGCCAAATGCGGTTATCATATCCTGTTGGAAAAACCGATGGCCCCGACTGCTCAGGCATGCAAAAATATCGTCGCCGCTGTCAAAGAAGCCGGCGTGATGTTCGCCGTCTGCCATGTGCTGCGCTATACCAAATATACCGAAGCCGTCCGCAACGTTATCAAATCCGGCGAGATCGGCGAGATCATGACCATTCAGCACCTCGAACCGCTGGGCTACTGGCATCAGGCGCACTCCTATGTCCGGGGCAACTGGAGAAATGAAGCGGAATCCAGTTTCATGCTGTTGGCGAAAAGCTGTCACGACATTGACTGGCTGCGCGGTATTGTCGGTAAAAAATGTGCCAAAATCCACTCTTTCGGTTCGACCCGGCACTTCCGGGCATCTGAAAAGCCCGCCGGTGCCGCCGACCGCTGCGTGGATTGCCCGCAGATCGTGGAATCTTTCTGCCCGTACTCTGCCAAAAAAATCTACTTCCGTGACCGCTTCTGCAAAGGTCATGAAAAATGGCCCGTCAGCGTATTGACTCCGGTCGTCAATAAAGAATCTCTGGATGAAGCGCTCAAATCCGGCCCCTACGGACGCTGCGTTTACGCCTGCGATAACGATGTCGTCGATCATCAGGTCGTCAATATGACCTTTGAGGACGGCTCCACGGCGCAGATGCTGATGACCGGTTTTAACTTCAACGCCAGCCGCCAGACCCGGATTTTCGGTTCGCTCGGCGAATTGGAGACCGACGGCCGTTTCGTCAAAGTCCGTCACTTCCTTGACGACAGTGAACGGGTCATTGATACTGCGGTCAACAATGACGGCGGCATCCTCACCGGTCACGGCGGCGGGGATTTCGGTCTGATGCAGAACTTCGTCGAAGCAGTGGCAAGCAACGATCCGTCACTGATTTTGACCGGGATCGACGAAACTCTCGAAAGCCACCTGATGGTTTTCGCCGCCGAAAGATCCCGGCGCGAAGGCGTGGTCTGCGACATTGACTGACCGTAAACGGTAAAAATATACCGGACTTGGCACCTCTGCAGTAATTTTATATTGTAAAATTACTGCAGAGGTGTTATATTATCTGCCGGACAGTATAAAATCAGCTTGGGAGAGATAAATATGATACAGGTGATCGACCGGGCATTCCGGATCATGGAGGAGTTGAGTTTGGACGGTGAAGTTTCACTGGAATCGCTGGCACGGATATCCAAACTTAACAAAGGCACGCTCTGCAATATCCTCCGCACGCTTATTGAACTCGGTTACGCCCGGAGAACCCGGGAGGGGCATTATCAGCTTACCGAAAAAATCCGGGAGCTTTCTCAAGGCAATAATATTACCGGAACCGAGCTGGAAAAAATGCGCGCCTGCGTTTCGTCTCTGGCAGAAAAAACCGGGGAGTCCGGAGTTTTGAGTCTGCTGCGCCATACCAAAGTCGCCATTGCCGCCCAAGCCCAGCATCAGCGCAGTCTGATGGTCAATACCAGCGAAGTTTACGCCGGATTGTCGCTGTTCGGCAGTGTCAGCGGCCGTATTCTGATCGCATTTATGCCGCCCAAAGAGCGTGAACTGCTCTGCCGCCAGACCGGGTATCCCGGTGCTGAATGGGATGGCGCCGATGATGCGGAAAAGCTCGAAAAACTTTGCGCCGCAGTGCGCAGTAAACGGCTGTCGGTCATGGAAAATCCGACCACCGAGATCATTTCGTTTGCCGTTCCGGTGAAGTGGCACGACCGGACATTGGCGCTGGGCTTGACCATGCCGCTGTTCCGCTGTCCGGCAGCCGTGCGGCGCCAAATCACTCAAGCGCTGAAAGAGCATGCCGCTGCATTAAGTGCCGAACTGAACTGAGGATAAATCATTATTGTCCAATTTGTTGTGATAAAATCCAACCGTCCGTCTTCGTTGCACTACGCCGTGACAAGTCGGTGGATGCAGCGGGTGCAATCAAACCGTTTTATGTTTTTGACAAATCATAATGTAAGTGATATATTCTATGTGTCGCCATAAAATGTGTTCATTCGGTCTTGTATGTATGTTTCACAAAATTTGGGACATTACCGATAAATCAGAGGTTCCTGAAGCGAATTCAGCCGCCGGCAGAATGCGGGAGAGCGCCTATTTATTTAACAATTTTTCGGCGTTGCCGGAGTAAATTTTTTCCAGTACTGCTTCGGATAGTCCGAGGGAATTGATAAATTCCTGGTGCTGATTGTGGAAACAATCCCGGGCATAGAGGATGCGATCCTGAAATTCATTCAGAAACTCCACCGCATATTCCGGATCACGTTTCAACGCATTCAATCCCGATCCGGCGGACAGATCGCAGTACAAATTGGGGTATTTCCGCAGCAGTTTGGCGATTTCACCATCTTTTTTGACCGGAACTGTGGAGCTGGGATATTCCGGGTGCAAATAAAGATCGTCGTCGGAAATATGGATCCAGAATCCCGGCGCATGACCCAGAAAATCGGTTTCAGGACAACTTTGCAGGATATCTTCCAGCGTGCGGATCGTCCCGCCGAACCACTCCCGGCGGCGGTCTTCGTAAGTCAACTGATAATCGTACCCGAAGTGCATCGTGACCGGCATTTTTAACTCTCCGGCAGTGCGGAGCAGCCGCAGACAGTCGGGGTTGTTATACATGATGCGGCATTTCAATTCTCCGCAGATTTTGGCGCCGTAAATGTCATGTGCCGCAATCAGTTTGCGGCAGGCTTGCTCGTCACGCGGATCAGGAGCATAGCCGAGAATGAACCGTTCCGGGGCGCGCTCCATATAGGAAATGCACCGTGAAAACGGGATCGGTCCGGTGGTCGTGCCGAGTATCGGGCCGGGAACGACAGTGGGGGTGCCGGCGTGGTACTCATTGGCGGGACATTCCCAGCTCAGCAGCCAGGTTTTTTCAATACCGTACTGATCCATGTTGGCGATGAATTTATTAAGATCATGTCCATGCCAATCGGGATGGTTGTGTGCATCAATGATTTTCATATTCAATTCCTCCGGAGATATAAACTAATATACTGCTGATAAAATTACAAGTTTTTGGATCATTTTTCCGCAAGTTTTTGCGTAGTGAGACTCCAGTATGCCGCTTCCAGCACATCTTTGGTGGCAAAGAGAGTCGGCTGACCGGAAATTTCCTGCAAAAATGCTTCCAGATAACTGGAGTTGAAATCCGTTTTGACCGGCATCAACTCTTCGTGATCGGAGCCGTTGAGGTAAAGTTTGCAATTCTGATCGGAGGCTTTGAATTCCATCATGCCGCCACTGCCCCAGATATTGAATCTCCAGTAACACGGATGCGTGTAGCCCTGCGACGCCGGAGCAGAGTAGGAAACGTCGCACATCACCCCGCAGCCGTTGGCAAGTTCCAGCATGAATTGACCGGCATCACAGAAATTGCTGTTGGTCTGCTGCGCCTGCCAGGTGCGTGCCGCCGTGACGGCTTTGATCGCATGCCCGGTCAGATAAGGCAGGATGTCAAAGGCGTGGCAGCCGATGTCGTTGATGGTGCCGCCGTGCATACCGTCTTTGAAGTACCAATCCGGACGGGTGCCGAAAAGCAGCGGATGCTGGGCGGAAATCTGGATCTGCATTACCTCACCGAGTCTGCCGGAGGCGATGAATTCCCTGACCGTAGCAAGCATGGCGGAGTCCCGCATGGTGAACATACAGCCGATGCACCGGTTTTTTGCCGCCGCCAGACGTTTGATCTCCTCCAGTTCCGTCAGCGAGGTGCAAAGCGGCTTGTCGGAAATGATGTGTTTGCCGCGCTGCAATGCCGCGATCGCCACTTGCCCCCGGTTGCCGTAATAATCCCCGATGGCAACGATGTCGCAATCCACCGTGTCCAGCATGGTTTCAATATCGTCATGGGTGATGAGCGCTTTGCCGTTGGCTGATAATTCTGCTCTGGTGGCGCTGTCTGCTTCGGCGGCGGCGGCGATTTCCAGTTCTCCGTGAGCCTGGGCAAGGCGGTAAAGCGAAAGAATATGTCCGTGACGGAATCCGGCAAATACGATTTTCATAGTGTTTCTCCTGTGATAAAAACATGCCATTTGCATATAAAATAGCATGTTGGTATTTTATTTGCAAGCGCAAAATGCTGAAAACTCCGTTTTTTTGTCAGACAGCTGTTGTTTATCCCGGCAACCGGTAGTATATTAACCATTAAACAGTCAAATCAACGTAAAAATCACAGAGATACAGAATATGCAGCGCAAAAGTCTTGAAGTATTGAAAGCATTGGAAGATCGCATCCGCAACGGCAATATCGGGGCATCCGGATTTCTGCCTGCGGAACGGGATCTGTGTCAGACATTCGGCATCGGGCGCGGCGCACTGCAATCGGTTTTTGCGGAGTTGACCGCCCGGAAATTGATCCGCAAAGTTCCCGGCAAAGGGATGCGGATCATTTTTGACAAAAGCGGCAAAAAAAGCCGTAAGTTCATGCTGCTCATCCCCCAAGGGGCGCTGGAAGTGGCGGAACAGTTTGAAATTCTCAAAGGTGTCGTGACCGCCGCAGATAAAATTTCTGCCGAAGTCGTCCTCTTTTTCTGCAATGCCGATATCGTGGACAAACGTCTGGCATCACGCTTGCAGGACGGCAGTCTGGAAGGGGTGATCCTGATGGAGAAATTCACCCCCGCACTGCATGCCGGATTGGAGCAGGCGGCGGTGCCGTATGTCATTGCCAATTATGAGAATGATCCGGGGGAATTGCCGGTGGTGCAGGTCGATTTCCGGGCGGTCGGGCGCAGTGCCGGCAGATTGCTGGTGAAAAACGGTTTCCGGCGCATCGGATTTGTCGGCGGCAAACGGTCGGCGTTTCTGTACCGGGAGCTTTTTGCCGGGCTGAAAGGGGCGCTGGCAGAGGATGATCTCGCCCCGGAAAATGCGCTGGTGCTGGAGCTTGACCATAAAATGCCGGATGAGGAGTGCTGCCGCATGATCACCAATATGCTCAAAAAACATGCCCGCAACGGACTGGTGGCGTTTTTTGCCGGCAGAGATCGTTATGCCAAAATGATTTATAAATGTTGTGAATCTTTGAATTTGCGTATTCCTGAAGATGTTTCTGTGGTCGGGTACGATAATATTTCCTGGGAAAACGGGGAGAAAAACGGCTTGACCACCATCGCTCAGCCGGTGGCGCAGATCGGGCAGGAGGCATTCAATGCCATCTGTTCGGCAGTCGAACTCAAAGGGCAGGGCGGGCAGAAAATGCTCGGCGGCGAATTGATCCTGCGCCGCAGTGTCGCTTCGGCAGGAAAAGAGTAAGCGGAATCAAAAATTTTATTCCAATTGTGAAAAAAATATGCCAATGGCTTGACAAAGTTTGACGGCGGTGCTATTTTAAGACAGCAAAGCAAGGCTCTTAAAACATAACCCAGGAGGAAATAATCATGAGTCAGTTGGCAATCAATGGTGGTGCCGCAGCTTATGCTGCCGGAGAGTTGAACCGCAATATCCCGCAGTTCAAATGGCCCATTTATACTGAAGAAGATGAAAACGCCGTACTGCAGGTGATGCGCGACCGGATGATGAGTGGTTCGGAAATCACCAAAAAATTTGAAAAAGCCTATGCCGAATATATCGGTTCAGATTATGTCCTCGGCTATTGCAGCGGCACGGCTTCATTGAGTGCGGCGATGTGGGCATGCGGTGTCGGTGCCGGTGATGAGGTGATCGCCCCGTCGCTGACCTACTGGGCGACCTGCGCCGGTGCGATATCGCTGGGGGCGGCGGTGAATTTTGCGGATATTGACCCGGAAACGCTCTGCATCGACCCCAAAGATATCGAACACCGTATCGGGCCGAATACCAAAGCGATCATCGTCGTTCACTATCTGGGCCATCCGGCGGATATGGATGCGATCATGGCGATCGCCCGCAAACATAATGTCAAAGTCATTGAGGACGCTTCCCACTCCCACGGGGCGATGTATAAAGGCCGTATGACCGGTTCCATCGGCGATATCACCGGCCAGAGCATGATGACCGGCAAATCTTTTGCCCTCGGCGAAGCCGGGGTCATCTGCACCAATGACCGCTATCTTTATGAGCGCTGTATCTCTTACGGTCACTATGAACGTACCGGGGTCGCCAATAACTTCAACAGCAGTGAGCGTTTCATCACCGATCCGGAACTGGTCCACTTCGCCGGAATTCCCATCGGCGGCAGAAAAGACCGTATGAATCAGTGGTGTTCGGCGCTGGGGCTGGTGCAGTTGAAATATTTCCCGGAGCGTGTCGCCAAAATCGAGGAAGCCATGCAGTATTTCTGTGATGGTCTGGACACGCTGCCGGGATTGCGGGCGCACCGTCCGGCGAAAGACAGCGGCTTGACCAAAGGTGCGTGGTACTCCTCAGCGTGCCATTACGACCCGGAAGCTCTGGACGGTCTGCCGGTGGAAAAATTCATTGCGGCAGTTCAGGCAGAAAACGGCAATATCGGCAAATTGTCCAACTACGCACTGCATACCCATCCGGTGTTCAATGAAGCGGATGTTTTCCATCAGGGCAAACCGACGGCACTGGCATTCGGTCAGCGTGATGTCCGTCAGGGCAAAGGTGCGCTGCCGGTGGCGGAAGCAACGCCGTCGAGAGCGTTTGTGTTCCCGCGCATTACGTTTTTGGACAAACCGTTTATCGACCGTTTCGTTGACATGCTTGCCAAAGTTATCAAAAACCGCGGCGAACTGCTGAAATAAATTCTGACAAGGTAAATTAATCCACGGAAAGGACGCGATTATGAAAAAACATTGGCTTTTGACTGCGGCGCTGTTGGTCTGCACTCCGGCATTGCTGGCGTGGGATGTGGTTATTTCGATGGATCGTCCCGATGGTCAGTATAAAATCGGGGAAACGGCGAAATTCACCGTCAAAGCTGTCGGTGATGATGTGCCGGACGGCAAAATTACCGCTGATTTCAGCATCGACAACGGCAAAGTGCTGGAAAAGCGGAGTTTTGCGCTCAAAGAAGGTGCGGTTTTTGCCGGTAAGCTCGATAAACCGGGGTTTCTGAAAGTTTCCATCCGGCACCGGGTGGCGGGCAAACGCATCTACAAAATCAAAGGTGCGGCGTTTGAACCGGAAAAAATCACTCCGGGCGGTGAATGTCCGGCGGATTTCAAATCCTGGTGGGACGGCGAACTTGCGGCGGCGAAAAAATCCGCCGGCAAAGTCGAACTCAAAGAGCTGCCGAAGTATTCCGGCAGCGGCAAAAACGGCAGTTTCAAATGCTATCTTGCCAGTGTCAAAGTTGACGGCGGCAAAGTCTACGGTTTTCTGACCGTGCCGGTGAGTGAAAAGCCCGTTCCGGCAGTGGTGATGATCGCCGCCGCCGGCAGTGACCGGAATGCCCCGGTGTTGAATCAGTTCAGCAACCGCTGGGCGGTATTGTATTTGAATGTCCATGATGTTGACCCGACCGCGGCTGATGCGGCGGCGTTCCGCAAATCCATTCACTCCACTTATCCGCGGCTGAATTCCGAGGATAAAAGCAAATATTTCTACCACCGGGTGATCTGCGGTATGAATCTGCTGGTCGATCATCTGGCGGCATTGCCGGAGATCAACGGCAATCAGATCGGAGTGATGGGAGTCAGTCAGGGCGGCGGTTTGTCGCTGATTCTGGCGGCGACCAATTCTCATGTCAAAGCCGCAGCGGTGGCGGTGCCGGCATTGTGCGACCATTTTGCCGCAGTGCAGAACCGGGCTCCGGGCTGGCCGAAACTGATCCGGAACAGTGTTGCCGGTTCCGCTGATACAGCCAAATATTATGATGCGGTGAATTTCTGCCGCTTTATCAATGTCCCGGTGTGGATGGTGGTCGGTTACGAGGATGAAACCTGTCCTCCGGGAACGGTTTATGCCGCATTCAATGTGATCCCCGGCGCCAGAAAAGCGATCATGCCGGAAGTTGACAAAGGTCACACCGGCGGCACCCGTTCTTACGGCGAATCTGTCGGCAGGATGCGGAGCTTTGTGCTGAGATCGAAATAATTTACTGCCAACTGCCGGAGGGACGAACATGGGAACTGCAAAAAAATCTGCATTCCGTTTCACATTGATTGAACTGCTGGTGAGTAAAACTTGTCAAAAAAGTATTTCGCTTTTCTTGAAAAAGGGAGAGGGGTGCGGGGAGAGGGGAAAAACCTCTTTTCCCGTGAAAAGAAGTTTTTCCCCTCTCCCCGCGAGCCGTTTCACTTTAATAGAACTGCTGGTCGTGATCGCAATTATTGCGATTCTGGCGGGGCTGCTGCTGCCGACGTTGAAATCTGCCCGTGACCGTGCCAAAAGTGCCGACTGCATCTCCCGGTTGGGGCAGGTGGGGGATCTGGTGATGTCGTATCAGAATGATTTTGAATTTTACCCTCCCGGTGAAGTTGCGACGAACAAAGACGGTACTTATGCTTCGTATGCGACGTTGTTGAGTTCTTACTTGTATCCCGGTAAAACGGTGTTGCAGATCTACAATGACTTGACTCCGTATCAGACCAAAGCAAATTACGAGGGAAAAAAACGATATTTCCAGAACTTCATCTGTCCCATTGAGAGCAAAGACAGCACCGGGGCGGTGCGCAACTGGATTTACTCTGACGGCGGTAAAAATATGTGCCGCAGTTATAATTACTCCTTTAATCTTTCGCTGTTCGGACACTTCAAAAAGACTCCGGAAGCCAGTACCGTGACCCGCAAAGCGACGGTGATGAAAAATCCCGCCCGCAGTGCGCTGCTGTTTGACGGGGCGGCGGTGAAATATAATCCGGACAACGTATATTATGTGAAATTGTCTACTGCCGGCCGCGGATTGGAGTACCGGCATAAAAACTTCTGCAATACGCTTTTTGCCGACGGTCATGTACAGGCATTGGGGCAGGCGGAGATCCCGGATATCGCCTATGGCACTTATCAGGGAACGGCGGTGTTATTCGAGTAAATATCAGGAGTGCGTGATAAATGAGAAAAAGTTTCTGGTTGCCGGTGATTTTCGGCGGAGTATGCTGTTTCGGTGCGGTGACGGTGCCGACGATCGCACCGGTTCGCCCGGGAGGCGTGGTGATTTCCGGTCAGAGCGAAGTTATGCCGCACAGCGGATATTCGGCTCTGGTCGCTACGGAAAAAGAAAATTATGTGCCGTTGTGCGTGGATTTAAGCGGTCAGGCGGATGGAGTTGCCGGGATATTCAAACTGGAATATTATCCGTTTTTCAGCAAAACGGATGAAGTTTTGCTCTGGCAAAGCGGCGAAATGGCGTTGAAATTGACGGCAAAAAGCGTGACTTTGCAGATTTCCGGCAAAAATTTCACTGCCCCGGCAGAGTTTCAGGATCGGGTCTGGTATGAGCTGCTCACCGCATGGGAAAACGGCAGATTGACGGTGAAACTTGATGGCAAAGTTATCATCACGGCGGCGATGACAAAGTTCCCGGTGGCGGGCAGTGTCACGCTCGGCGGTATGCCCGACGGTTTGCTCCGCAATATCGTATTTGACCGTCCGGCACCGTCGCCGGTGATCCAGCTGACCGGTACGCCGCGGGAATTCAGCATCCGGGCAAACAACGACAAATTTTTTTCCTTTGATTACTTCGCTCACGGCGAAGCGGTGAAATTGCAGCTGCGCCCCCGGCTGGCGATCACTCCGGGGGAGAAGTTTTTTCTGATCCAAAGCGGCGGGGATCCGATGGTGCTGACGGCGGAAAAAGCCGGAGAATTGACCGTGGAATTACCCGCATCTTACAGTAACCGGGTGGAGTTGCGCCGGGATCCGGGCAATTTGCTTGACAGCGTGAGTCTGGACAAATTCCCTGCCGGATGGCAGATCACCAATGCTCCGGGGCTGCGGGAGGAGACGGTGCCGAGTTTTATCGCCTTTAATCAGGTGGAAAAACCGCAATTTCCGGTGCATGGCACTGACCGGGCAATCGCCGTGGCTCTTGACGGCGGCAATGCGGTCAAACTGCAGCGTGTCCGCAAGGTGGGATACTTGAGTATCGCTACGGAATTGAAACTTAAACCGGCGACGCAATATCTGCTCGGCGTGGAGCATAAAGTGCTGTCCGCAGAGAATTACGGCGGGGCATTTCTGCTGATGGTCACGGTCACTGAAAACGGCAAAGTCAAACAGATTTTCAAAGAATACCACCCCTTTACCCCGTTGCGGCGTACCGGGAAATGGATGTTTGCTCCATTGATGTTCCGTACTGCGGCGGGAAAAGGAGATTTGACTGCGAAAATCGAGGTCATTTCTGACGGTTCGCCGTGTGAGATCGCATTGAAAGATGTTTTTCTGCGTGAATACCCCAACAATGTGTATCAGCCGATGCCCCGTGACTGTGACCGCAAAAAAGTGCTGACCGGTCAGGCGTTGATCGACCATCTGGCGAAACGTCCGGTCGCAACTCTGCCAACCGGACCGTTGTCTGCGGTAAACGGCAGGGATGGCAATGTTTACAAAATGATGGGACGTGCCGGTGCGGATATACTTTTTGTCAAAGTCAATACCGATCACCGCCAGCGTTATGCGTCGTGGAATGCAAACGGGACGTATGATTTTTCTTATCTGGACGAATTGATCCTGAATGCGTTGAGTTATGCGCCGGATGGCAATATCGGATTGTGTGTCGGGATCGATGCACCGTTGGATTTCGGGACAGTTTTCCCCGATGCGGCGTGGCGGGATTTGAATGGTAATATCTGTTACATGAATCCGCCTGATGCCCGGTTTTATCCGGAACGGCGGGGGCAAAAATATCCGTATGTTTCCTATACTGCGCCGGATTTCAAACGTGAATGCGGCAAATTTATGTATGCTTTCGGCGAATATTTGAGCAAAAAGCCGTGGGGCAGAGCCGTGGTGGCGGTACATATTGTCGGCGGCGGTGACGGTCAGTGGTTTTACCGGCCGCGCAAAAACGATCTGGCGACGATGATGGATCGCTCCCCCGGCAATCTGGCGGCGATGCGTGAAGCTGTCCGCAAATATTATAAAAACGATCTTGCCGCATTGCGTAAAGCGTGGGGAGAGCCGATGGTGACGTTTGAAACCATCTCGTTTCCGGCAAAAGCGCTTTACGCCAAGTACCGGTTCCAACTTGATCCTGCCGTGCCGGAAGCACGCAAAGTAATCGACTTTACCAAATTATATCCGGAAGTCGTAAATGCTTCGATCGCATTTGCCACGACCGAGTTTGAGCGCGGGCTGGGGCGGAAAATATTGAAATCCCGCTATTATTTCGGTACCTCAATGGGGGATTTGCTGGCAAATTCGCCCTTTGATATGCTGGTGAGCGTGCCGCCGTATGGGGTCAGCAGGCGTCACGGAGCGGCGGGCAGGATCCATCAGGCGCCCGGTTCGGCGGCGTTGTACGGAAAACATTTTCTCAATGAATTGGATCTGCGTACCAGTTATTCTCCGGTGGCGGTCTACGGTCACTATTCGCTGCGCCAGAACGGGGTGGAACATGGACCGGAAGGTTTTGCCAATATGATGCGCAAAATGGCAGCACCGGCACTGATCGCCAATCAGGGTTACTGGTATTTGATGATCGGCGGCAATCCCAGTATGCAGTGGGAGATGGAAGCGGTCGTCAAAGAGTCGTTTGAGGCTTTGAAATACGGAAAACGTCCGGCGGTGAAACTGGCGGCGGATGCGGCGTTTTTCTGGGATGAGGAGGCCCGGACGATGATGGGTGAACGTTTCGGCTGGGCGATGGATCAGCACGGTACGCACCAGGCGCAGAAAATCCTGATGGCATCCGGGGTCGGATTTCAGATGTATTTATTGAAAGACCTCACGCATCCGGCACGGAAACCGGCGAAACTCAATATTTTTGCGCTGGGGACGACGATGACGGAGGAGCAGATCAGTTTCGTGGAGAAAAATTTGCAGAAAGACGGCAATGTGCTGGTTTTTGTATTCGATGCCGGCAGGACGGCGCCGGGTGGATTTGAGAAAAATATCCGCCGGTTGACCGGAATGAATGTGCTGGATTCCCGGCAGATGGGATTGAGTTGTTTCAGTGCGGCACGCTTTTCTGATCCGTTGAGCAAATATATTGCCAATGCCGCACCTCTGACCGGCGGTCCGTTTGCCCAGCCGCTTTATTATGTGGATGATCCGGGGGCAAAACCGCTGGCACTGCACGCCCGTACCGATCTGGTCGGGGCGGCGGTCAAACGGCATAAAAACTGGACGGCGGTTTACGTCGGTATCCCGCTGGGATTGGCGGTGAAACCGGAATTCATCCGGACTCTGGCGCAGGAAGCGGGGATCACTCCGGTGGCACCGGTCAATGAATTTGCCAATTCCGGCAATGGTTTTATCGTGATCCATGCGGTGTGCGACGGTAAAAAACAGCTGCAGTGGGACGAAGCGGCGGATGTGCTGGATCTGACGACCGGCAAAATCATTGCCCGCAAGGTCAAAACGCTGACCGTAGAGATGAAATTCGGCGAAACCCGCTGGTTCCGGATGCTGAAACCGGCGAAATAAGTTAAGGAGTCTGGATGATGAAAGTTTTTATCATGACCGATCTGGAAGGGCCCGGCGGTGTGGTCGGCAAACCGCGCGGCGATGGTGCATTGGGGCATCAGATCGTTAATTACGATGTCGCCGGGGCGATGCTGACCGGTGAAGTCAACGCCTGCGCCGAGGGTTTGAGCGCTGCCGGAGTGACGGAAATCGTGGCGATCGACGGTCATGGCGGCGGGAATGCTTTCAAATTGGAACAGCTGCATCCGCTGGTTTCGGCAGGTTCGCTGGGCGGAGTGATGTACCCGCGCAGTTTCGGAATGAATCCGGAATTTGATGCTGCCATGCAGATCGGGGCGCATGCGATGACCGGGCAGCGGGGATTCCTCAATCATACGTTTTCCAGCGGCTTGCTCAATGATATGTATTTGAACGGTCAGAAAATCGGTGAAATCGGGATCGAAATATTGCTTGCCGCTTACTTCGGCGTACCGACGATCCTCGTTTCCGGTGATGCGGTCGCCTGTCAGGAGGCGTTGGATTTCCTGGGCTTTGAGATCCCGGTGGTCGTGACCAAAAATACGCCGTACCGCTATACCGTGATCAACCGTCCGGTGGCGGCGATACGCACTGAATTGCGGGAGAAATCAGCTGAAGCGATCCGCAATCTGGATAAGTTCCCGGTCAAGAAAATCTCCGGCCCGTTTGAATTGACCGTCCGCTGGATGTCGGTCAATACCGCCGATGATTGCGAACGGCGCGGGGCGGAACGGCTGGACGATCAGACGGTGCGTTTTGTCAGCAAAGACTTCCTCGATGTCTGGGCACAGCAGCAGGGCTGGGGTGCCGGAGCGCATATAAGGAAATTTCCGGAACTTCATAACGCCGGGGTGTGGAAATGACTTTGGCTCAACTGGCAAAAAAACTGGGCTTTATGCCGGAATATCCGGGCGTTGAACTGGTCATCGGCGGTAAAGTTTGTGGGTGGGAAAAGCAAAATGACGGTACATTCCGCTGTGGCGATATCACGATGCGGGTGAAGTATAATCCCATTGCCGGCGGGGTGCGCAAGTCGGTGGAGATCACTTCCCCCGCGGAGCAGATCACTCCGGATTATCTGGTCATTGACCGGCAGAAATTGCCCGATCCGGCAATGAAAATGCGGGGGTATGTCGCTTCATCCGGCGTACCGTCAGTGGAATTGTCTGACGAGGAGGGCGGCGGGGTGATGCCCGGTTGCGGCTATCCGCTGATCGGGAAAAAATATTTTTATGCGCTGGAGCATCAGGCGGGGTTCAACACCGTTACCGCCCAATCGGACGGTTTTTCGGTGTGTGAATTGCGCCAGCATCCGGTCTGGAACAACGGCAGACTGGAAACGATGAGTGCAGTATTGGTGCGTGCCGCTGATCCGGAACAGGCTTTCCGGGATTATCTGGAAACGATCCGCAAACCGCGTTTGACGGCGCCGCTGTTCAGTTTCTGTTCCTTCTGGTCAGAAAAGTATTGCGGCAATTACGAGTACATCATCAGCCACGATAATTACCGTTCATTTGTGGCGGCATTTGAAAAACTCGGCTTGCGTCCGGATGTCTACACGCTTGATGCCGGCTGGCAGGATCGGGCATCGATTTTCGTTGCCAAAGCTGCCACCGGCGGCGATGCCGGGATCGTCAAATTGCGGAAGTTTCTGGAAAAAAGCGGGGCGAAATTGAGTTTATGGGTCTCGCACAACGGTCCGATGGGGATCGACCCGGAATATCTGCGTGCGATCGGGGTGGCAGTCGGCGGCGGCAAAAGTTCCACCTACTGCGGCGATAAATTCGGCGTGCTGCTGGATGAGAAGTTTGAAGCCATGCTGACCGACCGTTTCTGCGAATTGGTCAGCCCGCCCATCGGGGCGGTGCATTTCAAAATGGATTGGGACAATGATTGCGCTGTTTCTCCGGAATTCAAGAAAAAATATCCCAGCCGCAACCATGTCCGGGAAGGCTCGGTCAATGCCCAGAACCGGATCGCCACAGCGATAAATTGGTGTGCGCCGGGGACGGTGATCCGCCACGGCTGGTGGGATTCTCCGTGGCAGCTGCGGTATGCCGACCATGTGTTTCTGGCGGATGCCGGGGATTGTGAGTACTCCAGTATTCCGTCGCTGTATCAGCGGGATTGTGCGCTGACGGCACGGGATATCCAGTATTACCATCACTTCCGGCGGGACGGCAGTATGCTGCCGCTGGACAGCATCGACAACCACGATTTCCCGCAGGCGCCGCGCAATCCGTTTGCAGGTGATGATGCGGTGTGGAGCAATACGGTTGTCTGGGTGCTGATGCGCGGTACGACCTATCAGCCGTGGAAATTGCAGCCGGAAGCGTTGACCGATGTGCAGGTGGAGTTGCTGCGTGACTTTATGCAGTACGCCAGAGACAACGCTGAATTTCTTTTCAATGGCAGCACTGCTATGACCGGCGGCAATCCGCGCCGCGGCGAAATCTACGGATTTATCCACAGTTTCAACGGCGAAAAACTTCTGGCAATGCGTAATCCGCTGCCGATCCCGCAGCAGTTGCCGGTGCTGCCGGAAACTGCGGGCAAATATGTTTCACAAATCTATCCCTGCTGTGGTACGGTGGATGGAGAAGTGACCTTTGCTCCCC
>SUVU01000136.1 GCA_015061865.1 Lentisphaerota bacterium | reverse complement strand
AGACATCATCGACCGCGTCCGCGCCGGCAAATCCCTGAAAGATCGCGTCCGCAAACCGTCGATCTCCAAAAAAGCCGCCGCCAAAGCCGCCGCTGAAGCCGAAGCCAAAGCTGCTGCCGAGGCCGAAGCCAAAGCCGCCGCCGAAGCCGCTGCTGCTGAAGCTGCCGAAGCCGCTGAAGCTGCTCCCGAGGCGTAATTGGAGTATATTCCGATGTTTAAGAAATTGTTCAGCTTCCTGACCGGAGGCGACAAAAAAGCCGCCGCTACCGGCAGCAGCACCGGTTCTCTGCGCGAACTGGAATCTTTCGTCGAGTATGTGGTCAAAGCTCTGGTGGATTCCCCCGCTGAAGTAACGATCACGACCGTCGAAACCGAGGAAGGCGCGACCATCCAGATCCGCTGCTGCAAGGAAGACATTGGCAAAATCGTCGGTAAACGCGGTAAAACGATCATGGCGATCCGTTCTCTGGTGAGCGGCGCCGCCGGCAGACAGCGCAAACGCGTTTCTGTCGATGTGATCGATTGAGTTGATTGAAAATCATTTGGAGCGTGTATCCATGCGGATCGATATTCTGACGCTCTTTCCGGAGCTGTTCCCCGGTCCCCTCGGCGAGAGTGTGATCGGCAGAGCCGCCCGGCAGGGCATGATCTCCGTCAATGCGGTGGATGTCAGAAATTTCGCCAATGATGCACGCGGCACGGTCGATGAGAGACCTTACGGCGGCGGTCCGGGCATGCTGATGATGCCCGACGTCCTGATGAGAGCCCTCAATTCCGTGCGCAGTGCCGACAGCACAGTGATCCTGACTTCGCCCCGCGGCGAAGTGATGAATCAACGGTTGGCGGCGGAACTGGCAGCCGAGAAACATTTGATTCTGGTTGCCGGACACTATGAAGGTGTGGATCAGCGGTTTATCGACCTTGCGGTCGACCGGGAGATCTCAATCGGAGATTTCGTCCTCTCCAGCGGCAATATCGCGGCAATGGCGATCGCTGATGCGGTGATCAGATTGATGCCGGGTGTGCTGGGAGATGATGAATCGGCAAAGGAAGAATCCCATTCAATGGGACTTCTGGAGTATCCGCAGTATACACGTCCCCCTGAATTTCAGGGGTTGAAGGTGCCTGATGTGCTGTTAAGCGGCGATCATGGCAAAGTAGCTGAGTTCCGGAAACGTGAAGCGGAAAAAATCACCCGCGAAAGACGTCCGGATTTATGGGAAAAGTATCTGCAAGCAGAACTTAAAGAGGTTTAATTATGAATATCGTGGACAGCATCCGCAAAGAAGAGGCAAAAGCCGATTACAATTTCAATATCGGTGATACCATCCGTATTTCTGTGAAAATCGTCGAAGGTGACACCGAACGTATCCAGCATTTCCAGGGTACGGTGATCGCCCGTCGCGGCAGCGGCATCGAGGAAACTTTCACCGTCCGCCGGGTTCAGGCCGGTCAGGGCGTGGAACGTGTTTTCCCGATCAACAGCCCCCGCATCGCCGGTATCGAAGTGATCCGTCGCGGTATGGTTCGCCGTGCGAAACTGTACTACCTGCGTGACAAAGTCGGTAAAGCCGCCCGCGTCAAAGAGTTGCGCGTCAAGTAATCGCATGCTATGGCATCGCGTCAGATTGACAGAGATGAACTCCTCCGGTCGGAGCGGCAGCTTCGGGCGGAGGGTTTTTGTTGGATCGCCGGTGTGGATGAAGCCGGACGCGGGCCATTGGCAGGACCTGTGGTTGCGGCGGCAGTAGTGCTGCCGCCGGAGCTTGACAACCTGCCGCAAGTGTTTGACTCCAAACAGCTGAGTGCCGCTGCACGGGATGAACTTTTTGAGCAGCTGTACGCATTGGAGGGAATTCAGATCAGCGTCGCCGAGGGAAGTGTCGAGGAGATCGACCGGCTCAATATCCTGCGGGCGACCCACCTGGCAATGCGCCGGGCGGTGGATGGTTTGAAACAGGCGGATTTTGTACTGGTGGACGGATTGCCGGTGCAATTCACATTGCCGTCAAAAAATATTGTCAAAGGTGACGCCAAAAGCGCCAGTATCGCTGCGGCAAGCATTATCGCCAAAGTCACCCGGGACAGATACATGGAAAAAGTTGCGGAAAAATTTCCGCAATACGGCTTCGCCGCCCATAAAGGTTACGGTACGGCGGAGCATTTGGAAGCGTTGAAAAAATTCGGGGTCACGGAATTGCACCGGAGAAGTTTTCAACCGGTGAGAGAGTTGCTGGACGATGTACCGCAACAGGGATTATTGGATTTATAAGATGATGAACATGAATTTTCAAGGAGGCATACCCCGCGCAACCGGCGCGGGTGTCACTGGACGCTGAAACGTCCCCTGCCCCTTTTATTTTTTGAATAATCAATAATACAAGTTTTGGAGAAATATCATGAGCAATTATCCTTTGGAAACGATCCGTCACAGTGCCGCCCACGTCATGGCGGCGGCAGTGAAACAGCTTTATCCTGATGCCAAATTTGACATCGGTCCGGCGACCGAAAACGGCTTCTACTACGACTTCGACATGGAACACCGTCTGGTCAATGAAGATCTGAAAGAGATCGAAAAACTGATGAAAAAAATCATCGGCAGGAAATTGCCGTTTGAGCGCTTTGAAACCACCAGAGAAGAAGCCGAAAAACTGCTTGCCGGTCAGGATTACAAACTTTCCCGTCTGGCTGATATCCCGGAAGGCGAAACGGTCAGTTTCTACCGCACCGGTGATTACATCGATCTCTGCCGCGGCCCTCACGTCGAACACTCCGGCGAAATCGGCGCCGTCAAATTGACCAATATCGCCGGCAGTTATTTCCGCGGCGACGAAAAAAATCCGATGCTGCAGCGTATTTACGGTACGGCATTCGCCTCCCAGGAAGAGCTGCAGACCTATTTGAAACAGCTGGAAGAAGCCGCCAAACGTGACCACCGTAAACTCGGCACGGAACTGGATCTTTTCGGCTTCTCTGATTGCGTCGGTCCCGGTCTGGTGCTGTGGCACCCGAAAGGCGCATTGATCCGTCATGTGATGGAAAGTTTCTGGAAAGATGAGCATTACAAAAACGGTTACGAATTGCTCTACACCCCGCACATCGGTCAGAGCAACCTGTGGGAGACCAGCGGTCACTTGAATTTCTACCGTGATGGCATGTACTCCTCCATGGAAATCGACGAAAAGGATTATTACGTCAAGCCGATGAACTGCCCTTTCCACATCGAGGTCTACCGTTCCAAATTGCGCAGCTACCGGGAACTGCCCCTGCGCTGGGCGGAACTCGGTACGGTTTACCGCTATGAAAAATCCGGTTCACTGCATGGTTTGATGCGGGTGCGCGGCTTCACTCAGGACGACTCCCACATCATCTGCACTCCGGAGTCCATCGAAGACGAGATCGCCGAAGTGCTGCGTTTCAGTCTGGCGATCAACCGGGCATTCGGCTTTACCGATATCAAAGCGTATTTGTCCACCCGCCCCGAAAAAGCCGTCGGCGAACCGGAACGGTGGGAAAAAGCGATCGACTCTCTGCGTAAAGCCGTGGCGAAATGCGAACTTGATTGTGACGTTGACGAGGGCGGCGGTGCATTCTACGGTCCGAAAATCGACCTCAAACTCCGTGACGCCATCGGCCGTGAATGGCAGACGACCACGATCCAGTTTGACTTCAACCTGCCGGAACGTTTTGACATGACTTATATCGGCGAAGACGGCAAAAAACACCGTCCGTTCATGGTTCACCGGGCGCTGCTCGGTTCGCTGGAGCGCTTTTTCGGTATTCTGGTCGAGCATTACGCCGGAGCATTCCCGGTCTGGCTCGCCCCGGAACAGGCCCGTATCCTGCCGGTTTCCGACAAACAGCTTGACCTTGCCAAAGAATTCTGCGCCGAATTGCGTGCCAAAGGTTTCCGGGTCGGCATCGATACGCAGGCCGCCGGTCTGGGTGCCAAAATCCGCACCGCCCGCAGCGAGCGTGTCCCGTACCTGCTCGTCCTCGGCGAACGTGAGGCGGAAACCCGCACCGTGGCGGTCAGAAACCGCAAAGAGGGCGAACTCGGCGTCATGACTATTGAGAAACTTGCCGAAAAAATGCGTGCAGAAGTTGACAATAAGGTGATTTGGTAATATATTATATAAAATATTTCGGAAAAGTTCCGGAAAAAATTGTGTAAAAAAATATAGTAAGAGTCTTTGAGAGGAGGGTGTTCTTATCGCCAAGTTGTTGAAACCCAATGACCACAGTGTCCAGTTGGATCAGGTGCGCCTGATCGGTGCCGATGGCAGTCAGCTGGGCGTAGTTCCTTATGCCCGTGCCAAGGAACTGGCGGTTGAAGCAGGCGAGGATCTGGTTCTGGTGTCGGATACGTCCAATCCGCCCGTCGTCCGGATCATGAACTTCGGGAAATTGTGCTATGAGCAGAAAAAGAATCTCAAAGCACAGCGCAAGAACACTGCGGCTCAAAAGATAAAAGAGATCAAGTTTCATATCAATATCGACCAGCACGATTATGAAACCAAACTCAGCCGGGCGTTGGAATTTTTGGAAAAGAAATTCCGGCTGAAAGTAACTCTCGCTCTCCGCGGCAGAGAGATGGCGCATCAGGAAATGGCTTTTGAATTGATGGAAAAAGTCACCGAAGCGCTGACTCCCTACGCAGAAGCTGACGGCAAACCGAAATTGCTCGGTAGAAATATCTCGGTCAATTTCGCGCCGAAAAACTGATAATTGGTGGTAATCCTGTTCGCAGGATTTAAGTAATGGCATCTGCGGATGCCGCACCGGAAAGGGTGGAGCATTGACCCTGACGGTGAAATAACATCAAACATAAAGGATGTAAACAATGCCGAAACTCAAAACCAGAAAGTGCGCCGCGAAGCGTCTGAAGCAGACCGGCACCGGTTCGTTCCGCCACCACAAGGCGGGAGCACGTCACCTCAAATCCAGCAAAAACGCCAAACGTAAACGTCGTCTCCGTCAGGATGCCGCCGTCTCTCCCGCAGAGAAACGTCGTATCCAGGTCGCGTTGCCGTATGGTCTTTAATTGAGAGAGGAGACTGCGAAAAATGTCCAGAACTACTTATGCTGTTCCGTC
>SUVU01000135.1 GCA_015061865.1 Lentisphaerota bacterium | reverse complement strand
GTCGGCAACGCGACTTTGTCCAGTGCCAACAGCGGTGGATTTTATGCCGCCAACTGGACGCAACTGCAAACTGATTTTGCCGGTTACGACGGCAGAGTTATCGCCGCTGACGGCAGTCACACGATCAGCAACTGTACTTTTTCCGGTAATACCACCAGCGGGGACAGTAACTGGGGCGGAGCGATCGCCGTTCGTGGCGGGACATTGACGATCGACAATGTGACTTTTTCCAATAATAAAGCTGATCGCGGCGGTGCAGTTTATGTCAAAACCGGGGCGACGGCAAATATTTTGAATTCTGAATTCTCCAATAATTCCGCCTCGTTGGGTGGAGATATATTTGTGGAAGTCAATTCGGTTGCCAATGTGACCGATACCACATTCGGCGGCGCGATCGCAGTGCAGGGGGCATTGACTTTCAACGGCGACGTGGCGTTGAAAAATTCGATTTACCACTATAATGGCTCAATCACCATTGGTGAAAATGGGACATTGAGTTTGGATGAGTCGATCACGATCAATACCAGTATCGGTTTGAGTTTTGCTGAAAACAGCACGTTGGAATTCAACAGCCGTGGCGTGTTGGTGCGGAGTTCCGGCGGTGTTGTCGGTGATTTTGTGCAGGATCTTGCCGGGGCCAATGTGACGGTTACGACAGATGCGTTTTTGGATTTCGGGGTCAGCACGTTTGCCACCGGAGTCAAATTCGGTGAAAATCAGACCGTCGGTTTTGACGGAGGCAGTTATAAACTCGGTGAAGAGTTTGAGTACCGGGGTAATAAATTCGTGTTCAAATGTGAAAACGACATCTTTACCGGACGTCGGCTGTATGATACCGTTTATGCTTCGTTTGACGGTGCCGCTGAAGTGGTCGTCGGCGGAGAAACGATCGCTTTGAATGGCAAAAATGCGTTTACCGATATCGCAAGCGCTGAAAATAACATGGCTGCCGGCGGCAAACTGGTTATCTGCGGCAAAGATTTCGGTAATCCGGAAACGGTGACTTTCAATGCCGCTGAATTGGTTGTCACCGGAGAGTGCGCCGGTGAAGCGACCGTCAATGGCGGTACGGCGCATTTGAAAGGCAATGTAAGCGATAATGTCAAAGTTACGTTTGACAATATGAATTTCACCGGAGATTGCCTGTATGTGCAAAACGCGCAGGATATTTCCGGCGATTGGGATGTCGCATTTAATAAAGTTACTGCCGTCAAAATTGTCCACTACCAGCGCGGTTACTTCTATCTCGCGGATAATGCCAATATCGGCGGCAATGTGAATGTGAGTGTTGCCAATGATACCAATATCGGCAGGATTTACGTCCTCAGCGGCACGACCAATGTTACCGGCGATGTCAATGTTACGCTGGATGATTCTCATTTAGTTGACGGTCATTTGACGTTGAGCGGCGGCAAAACCACGGTCGGTGGTAGTGTCAATATCGTGTTGCAGCAAAACAGCAGTATTTCCGGAGATATCCGTGGTACCGGCAGTGATGTTGATTCCACGGTCAGCGGTGATGTCAATATCACTATCAGTAATTCCAGTGTCGGCGGCAATGTTTACGGCGGTTACGGTCATACTGTGAACGGCAATGTCGGCATAGCGCTTGCCGGAGCGATGGTTACCGGAAGCATTTACAAGTCGAAAAATGACCAGGTCTCCGGAAGCATGAATATTACCGTCAATGGTGCAAACAACTCCGTCGATACTCTGATCGGAGTTGATACGCTGATCTTTAATGCCGGAGCGAAACTGGCTTTGACCACGGCAACTGATTTGAGTGATGCGTTGATTACGGTTGACGGCTCGCAGTATGCCGGAAATGCAATCACGATCGCCACCGGAGTAAGTGTGATCGGTGAATTTACGATCACCGATAAAGCCAATGCGTTCCTGACGCTGGAAGTGGTCGACGGTAATTTGGTGCTGAAAGAGGTCGCCGAAGAAACGATCACCGGAACCAGTCACACCGGAAACGGTTTGACCAACATGGACAGCGGTGAAGTCGGGACACTTTTTGCGACCAAAGACAACGAAAGCGAGATCGCTACCAAAATTTCCGGCGGCAAAGTTGAGAGCAATCTCGTCGGCGGAGCGTATGTTGCTGCGGGCAATACTGCGGAAGTTGATAAAGTTGAGTTGCTCATCGGCGGCACTGCCGAAGTTGCGGCAAAAGTTTACGCTGGCGGTTACCTCTACGGCAATGGTGCTGAAGCTGCTGAAGCGCAGTTGACGGTCGGTGAAGTCAATATCACCCTCGACGGCGGTGCAGTTTCGACCAATATGTATGGCGGCGCGCATGCGCGCCAGAACGGTAACGCTAAAGTTGACACCGTCAACATCACCGTCACCGACGGCAGTCACGGCCGTATTTATGCGGGCGGCTGGGCGGAAAAAGGCGCGGTCAGTTCCGTCGGTATTGCCAATGTCACCATCTCCGGCGGCACGGTCGATTACCTCTACGGTGCGGGCGCCAACGCTGACGGCAAAACCTATGTCACCACCACCAACATCACCATCGAAAATGATGCGGTGGTCAATACGATCTTTATGGGCGGCAGATATGGTTACAGCTGGGTCGATAATGTGAACATGACCTTTGCCGGTGCTGACAAGGTACTGAACCGTCTTTCCGGGGTCAGCAGTGCGGGTATGGATTATGCCAAAGCGACGGTGGTCGAATTGGAAACCAACGTCACCGCCGATTTGATCGACTATGTGGATAAATTCGTCATCAACGAGGGTTACACGCTCACGGCGAATAACGAATTCTACCTCGGCAACCGTGTCGAAGGCGGCGCCGAACCCGATGTGACGACGTTTGACTTCATCGCCGAAGGCGAAGCCGAGTGGACGGCGGTCGCCGGTATTGATGACTTCACCAACGCCAAATTCGCCGTCAACGGTAGCGAAGCGCAACTTTGGGACGGCAAATCCGCCATTGCGATCGGCGGTTACGAGTTGACCTACGATGCCAAAGACAAAACCATCAAACTGGCGCAGATCACAGCATAAAACTCACCCAAACCAAACGCCCGGTCGGATTGCTCCAACCGGGCGTTTTTTTATGCAATTTCAGGTGGCGTGTTATTGCAGTAAAAATTCAAATGGTGCAGCGGGAAAGCCGGCCCGGTTGAACAGGTTGCAGGTCGGATTGCTGCTCCGGCAATAGCGGACTTTGACCGGATTTTTTACTGCCGTTGCCGAAACGGTAACGGTATTGTCGCCGGAAATCTCCGCTTTATCAGCCCAGAACCATTTGCCGTTGCGGTCGCAGAGGGCAAAGCCCTCCAACTGGGTGTCCGGGGACATCCGGATCAGCGGAGCAGTTTTTCCGGCGGTTTTGCGCACGTGCTGGAGCGCCGGGATTTGTGCCGCTGTCAGCGCACCATAAGTGTGGTCAAAATGGATCGTTACCCGGTTGGATGATTTCACCGCATGAGTGGCGACCGGACTTTCGCAGGGGATGTTTTGACCGTACACCTTTGCCAACGCCTGCGCCGCCAGCCGTTTGCCGGGAGTGGCTTTGTCCAGCGGGTGGATATCTGACGTTTCTCCGGCATCAAACAGTACTGCCATTCCGGTTTTAGGCAGGGCCAGAGCCTGCATTTGAGCAGAGCGCAAATCTCCCCAGCCGGCAACTGCCGGATCGCTGTTTTTAGGTTGGTAAGGCGCCAAAAGACAGAAGAAAAACGGCAACTCTTTATCTTCAAAACGCTCCCGCCAGTCGGTTATCATCGCCGGGAACAGTTTGCCGTATTCCCACGCTTCTTTGGCGTTTGATTCTCCCTGATACCAGATCACCCCGGAAAGCCGGTAGGGGATCAGCGGGTGGATCATCGCATTGTAAAGAGATGACCAGAGTTGGCGGATCGGATTGACCGGCTGACCGGGTATCGGGGGACACTCCTTTTTCCCGGCATTGGTCAGATTGGGGAATTTTTTCTCACGGTACATCTGCCAATCGGATTTCAATTGTGATTTATTGATTTTGACATTGCGGAAAGGCACCGGACTCCGGCTGGCATGGATGCGAAGCATAAGCGTGTGATCGCCGGGAGCGAATTTTTCCCCCGGCACGTTGAGTTCATAACTTGCCCATTCCCAGGCACGGTCAACACGTTCACCGACTTTTTCGCCGTCGATCCAGACTGAGGTCGGCATGAATATTTTTTCAAAATTGAGTGCAAATCCTTTTTTAGCGGCATTGGGGGAGATGGTAAAGGTGGTTTTCAGCCAAATTATACCGTTGCCGGGGATGCGGGCAGGTTTGTCGATCCATTTCGCATCTGCCGGAGGGGCAACGTGCGGCGTGTCGGTGCGTTTGAATTTTTTCTCCCATGCGGCATTGTCACGGAGAAATTTTTTGTATAAAACCGGATATTCCCGGTGGCGCATCAGATATTCACGGCCCCGGTTGGAGGTGTGGGGAAACGATTTCAAACTCTGCTGACTCATCCACGCTTCGATTCTGGTTCCGCCGATGGTTGATTGGATAATCCCGACCGGGACATTGAGTTTCTGTTGGAGTCCGGCGGCAAAAAAGTACGCCACCCCGGAAAAAAGTCCCATCTCTTTGGGGGAGAAAATGATCCATTTGCCGTTAAGATCATCTTTCGGAGTCAGCGAAAAATCGCGCTCAACATAGAAAAAGCGGATTTGCGGATTTGCCGCTGCTGTTTTGAGTTTGCTAATGTTTTCGCAATTTTTCAGCCGGAAATTCATATTGCTCTGACCGGAAGCCAGATAAACTTCGCCAACTGCCACGTCACGGATAACTTTGTCATTGACATGCAGTTCAAACGGCCCTGCCGGAGAGTTGGCAAGGTCGAGATCGACCCGGAATTTACCATCTTTTCCGGCGGTGACGGTGCGGGTCTGACCGTTGAATTTGACGGTGACCTGCTCGCCGGGATCAGCTTGTCCCCATACCGGAACGGCAGAGCGTTTCGCCAATACGGCGTGGTCGGAAAAGATTGCCGGCAAACTGACTGCGGCATGCAGAGTGAGCGCAATGGCGAAAATTGCGGCAACGGACAAAAAATGGTGCAGTTTCATGATTTTCTCCCGAATTATATAATATATGGTAAATGAAGTATCAACTTGTACATATAAAATATCGCAAAAATTTTTGATTGCA
>SUVU01000134.1 GCA_015061865.1 Lentisphaerota bacterium | reverse complement strand
CCATCGCAAACGGATGCGCCGAACGCCCCGCCACCAGATAATCACTGCTGTCTTTGGTTTTGCGGAACCCCCGGAAACCGAGCCAGGTGATCGCCACCGCATAAATTATCAACAATCCGCCCATCATCAGCGAATTGACTCCAAATGCAGATGCCGCCAGTTCCATCACTCTTCTCCGCCTTTATTCCAGCGCAATGCACCATAAACAATGCCGAAAACCGATATGCCGACACTGCCCAGCACTGCCGCCAGGATCCACCCGTCACCCAAACCCAACATTTTTATTCCTTCCCTGACAAGAAAAAAGGACAGAATAAACATTCTGTCCCGAGAATCATCAACACACCGCGAATCAGGCTTTGGTGTAGTTACCGGTGCGGATGCACGCAGTACACATTTTGACGGTTTTGACCGTGCCTTCGTCGTTGATTTTAACACTCTGCAAGTTAACTTCAAACGTGCGTTTGACGTTTTTAACAACGTGCATACCGATACCGCCGGCTTTTTTGGCGAGACCCTTGCGGGTGATGCAACCGCCGTTGCCTTTGGTTTTACCGCAGATAGCGCAAACCTTGCTCATTTCATCGACCTCTTATTGTTAACTTCATCATTGCAAAAAAATATGGTGAGTTGGCCGGGACTCGAACCCGGGACCACCGCCTTAAAAGGGCGATGCTCTACCGACTGAGCTACCAACCCACCGGGGGATCGCTTTGTTGCGATAACAGTTACTTAATATAGCGGTGGTTTTGTTTTTTGCAAGCCGTTTTTTGAAAAAAGATGCATTTTTTTCGCATTTTTACGACTCCCGGCACTGTTTCACCGCTTTTTTGCTTACCGCTGCTGCAATTCAGCCTGCAATTCCGCATCGGCGGCAAGCACCTGTTCCCGCTGTTTGGCACGGAAATCTTTCAATTTCGCCGCCAGAGCCGCATCAGAGACCGCCAGAATGGAGATCGCATAAAGCGCCGCATTTTTCGCTCCGGCTTTGCCTGCGGTCACCGCCGCCACCGGAATACCCGGAGGCATCTGCACGATCGCCAGCAATGAATCCAGCGCTTTAAAAGGTTCGGAAACCATCGGGATACCGATCACCGGCAGCGTGGTATGCGCCGCCACCACACCGCCCAGATGCGCCGCCATCCCGGCAGCACAGATAATGACTTTGGCGCCGTTTTTTTCGGCATTGGCGGCAAATTCCGCCGCTTCATTGGGGGTACGGTGGGCGGACATGATCCGCGCCTCAAACTTCACGCCGAAATCATCCAGCACATCAAAAGCTCCGCGAACGATATCCAAATCGCTCTTGCTGCCCATCAAAATCGCTACTTTCACAATCATTTTCCTTTACTTTTCCGGATAAAATCCGATTTCTTTCAACTTTTCCAACTGCTCCACCAGATTCGGCGTGAAATCCTGCCGGTTCTGCGGCTCATCCAGTTCCGCCCGGCTCCAGAAACGCACTTCGTCGATTTCCGACTCCTGAAACGGAAACGGCCCGGCAAGTTCGGCACCGAATACCCGCACATCCTCCGACTCGATCTCATTGCGGATCTGCGAGTCAAACAGGTGCGTCAACGCCACTTTGCCCGTCACGCCGAGTTCCTCCTGCAACTCCCGCAACGCCCCGGCTTCATACGATTCGCCGGGATCGATGTGACCGCCGACGGCAGTATCCCATTTTCCCGGCTGGATCAATTTATCCATGCGCCGCTTTTGCAGCAGCATCTGACGACTTTCCGGATGCAGTACCACCACATGCGACGTGTGGTGCAGCAACGCCGGATTGCCGTGGCACTCCGAGCGCAACGCCTGCCCGACACAATTGCCGCCGGCGTCATAAACATCCAGATACTCCGCCATCTCACCCTCTGATGATGGCGAGCAATTCGTCACGTTTGGCTTCCATCAGCTCTCTGGTATCGGCCTCCACGATCAACCGCAGCAGCGGCTCGGTATTGGAGGCACGGACATTGAACCACCAATCTTTGTACTCGCTGGAAATACCATCCAGTTCAAACAGATGACCGTCGGCATATTTTTTCCGCAGAGTATCCAATATCGGAGCGACATCGGCGACTTTGGAGTTGATTTCTCCGCTGGAGAAATACTTCCGCAACGGAGCGACCAGAGCGCTGACCGGAGTATTTTTCGCACAAATCAGATTAGCGAGCATGATCATCGCCAAGCCCTGCGATTCGGCGGTAAAATTCTGTTTGAAATAATAGTGACCGGACAATTCCCCGGCGAATACCGCATCGTTTTCCCGCATCTGATTTTTGATAAATGCGTGACCGACCCGGCACTGGATGGCTTTGCCGCCGTTGCTCTCGATGCACTCTTTGACCGCCCGGCTGCTGCGCAGGTCGTACAGGATCGTCGCCGGCCCGCGGGAAAGAATATCCTGGGCGATCAGCGCCGTGAACAAGTCCATCGGGATGATTTCGCCCTGATCGTCAATAAATCCGCACCGGTCGGCATCACCGTCAAACGCCGCACCGAAATCCGCCCCGACCTCTTTGACTTTGGCACGGATCGCATCCAGCGTATCAAATTTCAGCGGGTTGGCTTCGTGATTGGGGAAAGTACCGTCCAATTCATCGTACATCGGGATGATTTCAAAAAGATCTCTGATCCCGGCGATCTCGTACAACCCCATCGCATTGGCATAATCTACCACCACTTTCAATTTCCGGTCAAGTTTGGCAAACGACCGGAGAAATGCGGCGTATTCGGCGGTAATATCATAACTGGAAACCGTCCCTTTGCGGTCGGATTCGCCCCAGCTTTTATTTTCCACGATCTGCTGGATATCCATGATCCCGGTCGCTCCGCTGATCGGCACGGCGTTGGCACGGCAGAGTTTCATGCCGTTCCATTCGCCCGGATTGTGGCTGGCGGTGATCATCACGCTGCCGTCGGCTTTCAACGTGCCGTTGGCGAAGTAACTCTGCGGGGTGGAGGACAGACCCAGATCGATCACATCGGCCCCCTGATCGGTGATCCCCCGGCTCAAACCTTCAAACATCTGCTGTGAATGGGGACGCATATCCCGCCCGATCACCACTTTTTTCGCCCCGGTGAAAACGATATACGCTCTGCCGATGGCATAAGCGATATCCGCATTGATATCCACCGGATAAACGCCACGAATGTCATACGCTTTGAAAATACCGGACATGATCTACCTCCTGATGTTACTTTTAACAATTGGAATAACATAAAGTAATATAACACAATATATCTTTAAGTCAAGCCGTCAAATAAAAAAACGGGAGCAAGGCATTCACCCTGCTCCCGGCGTTTATTCAGCGCAAGTGATTACTTTTCGCAATCGCAGTCACAACCGCAGCTGCAGTCGTGATCGTGTTCACCGCAGCCGCATTCACATTCATCGTCGCAGCTCATGAACGCATCTTTGATCTGCTCGACGACTGCTTCCGGAGTGAAGCCGAATTTCTCGGCAAGCACTTTGTACGGAGCAGAAGCGCCGAAGTGATCCAGACCGATGCTCAAGCCGAACGGACCGACGAATTTCTCCCAACCGAAAGTGCTGGCGGCTTCGAGAGAGACGACCAAGCCCTCTTCGATGTAGCAGCTCGGCAGGACTTCTTCCTGATAATCCAGATCCTGCTGGAGGAAAAGTTCCTGAGACGGCATGGAAACCACCCGGACTTTGACGCCGTCGGCACGGAGCATTTTGGCAGATTCCAGAGCCAGACCGACTTCGGAACCGGTGGCGAGCAGGATGAGATCAAATTCATCCTCGTCATCGACCACGAATGCACCACGGGAAACGTCGACTTTTTTCGCCATTTCTTCGTCATACGGATTGAGGTTCTGACGGGTCAGCAGCAGTGCGACCGGGCCTTCGGCCTGCAGAGCCGCGGCCCAGGCACCGGCGACTTCGTGGGCTTCCGCCGGACGGATCACGGTCACGCCCGGAATACTGCGGAGCATGGCGATCTGTTCGATCGGCTCGTGGGTGGGGCCGTCTTCACCGACGTAGAAAGAGTCGTGGGTGAAAATGTAGATCTGGTGCAGATTCTGGATCGCCGCCAGCCGGATCGCCGGTTTCATATAGTCGGAGAAAACGAAGAAGGTCGAGCTGTACGGGATCGCCGTACCATTCAGCGCCATACCGTTGGCTGCCATACCCATCGCCAGTTCACGCACGCCGAAGTGGATGTTGCGTCCGGCGTAGTTGCCCGGAGCGAAACCGGATTCGCCTTTGATATCGCTTTTGGTGGACGGAGCCAGGTCAGCGGCACCGCCGAACAGCGCCGGAACCAGTTCCGCAGCTTTCTGCAAAATCGTACCGCTGCTGGCACGGGAAGCGGTCGGTTTGTCCACCGGAGCAGCTTTCAGGAGTTCTTCCAGAATGTTTTCCGGTACGCTCTGATTGAGGTAGCTGTCGATCAGTTTCGCCGCATCGGCGTTTGCAGCACGGAAGTCGGCGTAGGATTTTTCCCAAGCGGCGGCTTTGGCTTTGCTGTCGGCAACGCAGGCGTCGCAGTAGGCTTTGACCTCATCCGCCACGGTAAAGGGGGCGGCGGTGTAGTTCAGATTGGCACGCAGTGCGGCGATCTCCTCGTCGCCGAGCGGTTCGCCGTGGGCGGCGGATTTGCCCTGTTTGTTGGGGGCGCCGAAACCGATCTGGGTTTTGCCGACGATGATGGTCGGACGGCCATCGGATTTGACCGCTTCGGCCAATGCGGCATCGCACTGGTCGATGTCATTGGCATTGTCGCAGCGGATCACCCGCCAGTTGTAAGCGGCGAAACGGGCGGCGACATCTTCGGTGAACGCCAGACTGGTGCTGCCTTCAATGGAGATCTGGTTGTCGTCGTAGAAAACGATCAGATCGTCAAGTTTCATCGTACCGGCAAGTGAAGCGGCTTCACTGGTGGCACCTTCCATCATGCAGCCGTCGCCGGAGATGATGAAAATTTTGTTGGCGAAAAAGTCAGTTTTGTCCAGACCGGTACGCGCCGCAAAGTGGCGGTTGGCAATGGACATACCCACGGCAGAAGCAAAACCGCTGCCCAGCGGACCGGTGGTAATATCCACCCCGGCAGTGTGACCGAATTCCGGATGGCCCGGGGTCAGGCTGCCCCACTGACGGAAGTTTTTCAACTCTTCCATATCCAGACCGTAGCCGAAAGATC
>SUVU01000133.1 GCA_015061865.1 Lentisphaerota bacterium | reverse complement strand
GCGGTGGAGTAACCGGCACCGATCCAGCTGCCGCGGTGGGCGATCGTGTTGTAAATGGTCACGATCAGGAAGAAAACGTTGAAGTCGCGCAATTTTTCCAAATCGTACGGATCGAGGAAACTTTCACCTGCGGCACGATCCATCATCACCGGGACGATTTCACCGGTCCAACTGAATTTCCAGAGGATGAATGCCACGAATATGGCGAGGATCGGGTACATGAACATACCCTGAATACTGTCGGTCACGACCAGCGCCAGCGTACCGCCCATGCAGAGGATGGAGACCGCCAGGAACAGACAGATGACCATGATCAGCACAAAAGTCGAGATCTCCAGTCCGAAAACGTTGATCGAACGGGGCAGATCGAGGAAGTAGATAAAGAAACGTGCCGCCACCGCGGGCATAATGGAGTTGGCGATGATTTCAGAGAGCGAACGCAAACCGGAGGCAAAAATACGGAACTTGCGGCTGTAACGCATTTCCAGGAACTGCCCCAGACTCATCGCTTTGGTTTCGCGGAAGCGGTAGGTGAAAAATCCGGTCAACCCGATGAAAATGCTCAACGGCAGCGTCAACTGTTTCCAGAATTCCAGCGCGAACCCGGTCTTGTAGTGGATCTCAATAAACGACATCAAACCGATAATACTCAAACCGTTGGCAATATCACCGACACTGATAACGTATCTGCCGCACAAACGACCGGCAGAGAGAAAATCTGAAACCCCGCGGGCATAACGCCGCGAGTACCATCCCATCCCCCAGACGAACACTACCGGAACCAGTACGATCATCCAGTCAACCCAACTGATGTTCATTTCTTTATCAAACCCTTTCCATTTACCGGCGGCACCGGCAATGCTCCCCGCAAACCCGGTTCTGCCGCACCAAAAATTAGTTGCAATACCATATATAACGCATAAAAACCGGAAAAAATTTTACGGTTTTTGAAAAAAATTGGATATTCCGGAAATTTATCGCCATGCCGGACATTTTTCCCGGTTTCCGGTAATATAGCCCCCAAACTGCTCTTTGTCAAGCTTTTTCTGCGGTCAACCATTTTTGCGGCAAGTCATGCCGATGGGGTGCTGACTGCCGGAAAATTTCAGTTTTTTGGCATATTTTTACCGGAAAAGATTGCTTTTTTGCCATTTGTGGAGTATAATTTAGTCAGGTTTATCGCCTGTCAACCCCAAACATAATTTTAAGGAGAAAAATCATGAAAAAACTTTTCACTTTGGCGGCAGCGATGCTGGCGGTTTCGGCATTTGCATATGGCGAACTGCGTGTGGATGTCCGTTGCGGCGGCGATCTCACCATCAAAAGCGTGAATGCCGGCAGTTACAAATCCCGCATGATGAAACCGGGTTTCGCGCTCATCATGACGCCGAAACTGACCGACCGGTGGCAGACAATCGAATTTTCTTTCACCCCCGCCGATGACGGCAGAGTTTCGCTGTGCTTCCAGACGCCGGGTTCCAAAAAAGTGGAATTGATCCAGCCGGTGCTGATCGACGATATCAAAGTCACCGGTGCGGAATTCCGCAACGGCAGTTTTGAACTTCTCAACAAAAGAGGCGCTCTCATCGGCTGGCGTGTCGGCAAAAGTGCCAAACTCACCACCTCCGGTGCCGCCGAAGGCAATAATTGCATGATGGTCACTTACGGCAAAGGCATCGTCTTTCAAACCATCTCTGTCACCGGCGATACTCCGGTCAAAGTCACGCTGAAAGCCAAACTCGCCAAATAATCATTATACATTATGAAAAAATTATTTATTTCTCTGTTTATTCTTTCCGGCATGGCACTCGGTGCCGTACCCATTCCTGATGACGGAGCCAAAGCGGTGTTGCAGAAATACGCCGAAGCCGGCAAAAACCGCACGCCCCGCAGCGGCCGCACCGCTATTTTTGCCCGTGCCCAGCTCAAATACGGCTTGGAACGCAGTGATTATCTGCACCGCTGGACTGATTTCCCGCTGTTGCAGGATACCGGTTTGAAACAGTATGCCGACGGCAGTTTCATCAACCCTGAAGCCTGGAAGATCATGGCGGCGACGATCAAAGATTACAATATCGACGGTTTCGCCTTTTTCCCCATCACCAAACGGCGGCCGGATCTGTTCAAAAAAGCCGTCACTGCCGGTCATGAGGTCACTATCCTGCCCGAATTGACCAAAGGTGCCGGACTGGACAAAATCGCCCCGCTGCTGGAAATGGCACTTGCCAATCCCAATGTTTACCGCATTGACGGCAAAATCGTCATCACCACCTATTCCGGTGCTTCCCAGCCGGATTTCTGGTTGAAACTCAAACACGATATGACCGCAAAATACGGCGACAAATTCCTGTTGATGCCGATGCACACGCTGCCCAACCGTCTGGTCGGGACCAATGTGCAGAAACTGACCGCCAAAGGCGTGAAAGAACTTGCCGACACCATCCGTGAATGGCTGCGCCACTTCGACGGTTACTACTACAACCACCCGCCGCTGAATCAATTCCGCCGTTACGATGCCGCATTTGACCGGGACGTGATGATCCCGCTGCTGACCGGCATCCTCGCTGAACCGGAATTCCGGAACAAATATCTGGCGTGGGGTACCAAAGTCGGCCATGAGAACTACTACCAGAAAGGCTCATTCACCTACAATTGCGGCGGTACTTCCATGCTGCGCGGTTCGGTCGGCAGTGCCGTCGCCGCCAAAGCCGACGTCATCAACCTAGTGGAATGGGATGAAGAAAACGAAAACACCAGTTTCCGTCCCACGCTTGCCAACAGTTTCTCCACCAAACGCATCATGCGCTATCTGGCTGGCATCAGCAAAGGTCAGCTGCCGGAGCCGCTGGCGGGCGACGATCTTACCATTCCCGATCTGATCCTCTCCTACCGCCGTACTCTGGTGGCGGGCGAAACGGTAACGTTTGAAGTGGTCAATGTCCCCGGCAAAAATCAGCCGGCAGCGGAACTCCCGGTACAGCTCACGCTCAAAAATCCTGACGGCAAAACGGTCAAAATCTTTACCGGCACCGTCAATACCGCCAAACTGGATGAATTGCGTTTCGATGTGAAAGTCGCCGACGTGCTTGACCACCACACGCTGATCCCGGAATTGACGGTCAAAGGCAAAACCTACACCGGCTTCATCCCGGTCGAACTGCGTGCCAACTACAATGCCGACAATAAATGGGTCAAACAGCCGCTGCGTGATCTGGCGAAATGCACCGCCACGGTGACCGTCACCGAAACGCTGCCGGACGGCAAAGTGAAAATTTCCGGCAAAATCACTTCGGAAACCCCGCTGCACCATGTCGCATTGATCGACAGCGGTTCCTGGGCGTACATCCACAATACGCCGGAGGAATTCCACGAAACTGCCGACCGGGTCGTGATCAAATTGATCATCGTTGCCAAACCCCGCGCCGGGATCGCCCTGCACGGCAATATCCGGATCCGCAACGCCAAAAATCTGGTCTGCGCCGAATACGGCGGCAGAGGCAAAAGTTATGTCATTGCCAAAGCTGACGGCTGGGATCTGCCCGGCGGGATTTTCCCCAGCAATTTCAACGCTTTGCAGCTGATCTGTTCCATGGATCGGGCTTCGGCGGCAAATGCGGTGTTTGAGGTCAAAGTCGGCGCACAGGCACCGAAATTCTACTCCTACATTTTCAACGGCAAAATTTCCGCCGCCGAAATCATGGCTAAAAACCTCTACGCCGTCGCCGGTAAAGGCATGAGCATGATGGTGTTCCACCACAACGACCAGCCGACCGCCCTGCCGGAACGCATCGGCAAAAAAGAGGTCAGTTTCTCCCTGATCCGCCAGCCCTCGTTCCCGCAGTCGCTCTTTTTCATTGAAGCGATCGACGTCAATGGCAAAACTTTCCGCAGCGCCCCGGCGACGATCTACCGTCCGTCCGGAGAAAAAGCGGAATTTTCCGCCTACGACTTTTTCGGCAAAAAACCGGTCAAAGTCGTCTGCGACCGCAATCTGCTGACTGTGCAGAAAGTGGAATTTTCCGACCGTTACGGCGCTGCAGTGAAAAATTCCGGCGGCAACGACCTGACCGGTATCGCCGGCAATACCGCCGCATTTGCCAACGTCCTGCGGATGATGGCGGAGAGTGCTTACGGCAGTCTGGTCATCTGGCAGCAGCGCAAACTGGCGGACGATCTGGTTTCCGCCCCGCAGTTGATCACCCGTGCCGACGGCAAATTTGCCTGGCGTTTTGCCGGACAGCAGAATATTTCGTTCCCGGTGGATACGATTTTCCCGTACAGCGGATTCGAGTTGACCATGGATGTCGCTCCTGATGCGCTGAAAGGCACGCAAACGCTGCTCTCCAGCGGTCATGCCGGATTCAATCTGGAATTGCGCAACGGCGTGCCGGTGGCTTCATTCTACCGTGCCAACGTCCCCCGCCGCAATACGGTTGCCGCCAAAGGCGCTAAACTTGTTGCCGGTAAAACTTCCCGGATCACCGTCAAATTTGACCAGCAGACCTTGCAGGTGGTGGTCAACGGCGTTCCCGGCACGGCGGTCAAATGCTCCGGCTATCAGCTCTACCCGCAGGCGGTCTCCGTGGGTTACGGGTTAAAAGGAAACGGTTTCAAAGGCGAAATTTCCGCATTGGAGATCAAGCCGCTTTAAACCACTTCAAATCACTTCGACGGTTTCCGGAAAAAATTCCGGAAACCGTTTTGCTTTTTCACTTCTGTTCTGTATATTAACACTATCAACTTAAATTTTCAGGAGGAAAAAATGGCTAAAAAACGTTATTGCATCGTAGGTACCGGCGGTCGCTCCAATATGTATATCAAAGCATTGACCAACGGTACCTACAAAGACCACGCTGAACTGGTCGCCATGTGTGACCTCAATCAGGGCAGACTTGATTACTACAACGAGCGTATTCAGAAAGAATACAAATATCCCCACGCTCTGCCGACCTATCCGCATACCCGCTTTGAACAGATGATCCTCGATCACAAACCGGATGCCGTTATCGTCACCACCATTGACCGCACCCACCACATCTATGCCTGCAAAGCTATGGAAATGGGCTGCGACGTCATCAGTGAAAAACCCATGACCATCGATCCGGAAAAATGTCAGCAGATCATTGATACCCAGAAAAAAACCGGTAAAAATTTCATCGTCACATTCAATTACCGCTACGCCCCCCACAACACCCGGATCAAAGAATTGCTCCAGTCCGGCATTTGCGGAGAGATCA
>SUVU01000132.1 GCA_015061865.1 Lentisphaerota bacterium | reverse complement strand
TTGCACCCGGTGGATGCAGCGTGCGGCAATGTCGTGTTTTGCGCCGAGTACGGTGCGGGAGTGTACTACCGTACTCGACCGTACCGGCGCAGAAGCAAGGCGCGAAAGTGCCCGCGATGCGCCACCGCCGGTTAGATTTTATCACAACAAATGAGACAATAATATTTTTTAACAACCAAATATAAGGAATGATGAAAATGTACGATGTGGAAATGATCAAACTTGCCGATGCCAATGCCGGAGCTAAAGAGATCCCGATGCTTCCGGATTCGATCCCCGGAGCGAAAACCACGCTCTGGATCATGGATGCCGGTGAGGAGAGAAAATTTGAACCGATCGAAGATAAAGCCCGGATTTTTATGACGATCGACGGTGAATTCAGTTTCAAAGCCGGTCAGGTGAGCATTTCCGTCAACGGCAGATATGTATTCATCCCCGGTTTTGACCAGACGGCGGAATTCAAAGCTGCGGCGGTGACCCGGATATTGGAGATCATCTGGGATATTCCGGAATTTGACAACGGCAGAGAGTTGTGGAAAAATCCGGCACGGCCGTTCCCCTATATTCAGGAATACATCACCAGTCTGCAGTACCGTGACCGCAATAAAAGCGATAAAACCATCAGCCGTGAAATGGTGCGTCAGCGGGTGGTTCCCGGTTTCTGCATGGGTTCGGTGGAGTCCTACGGCTATGATAAAGTCGCCCAGCACCCGCACCCGATGCTTGACCAGTTCTTTTTCAGCTTCCCGGAAAACGATGTGGATGTGCTGATCGATGATTTCAAAGTGCCGATGAAAGGCGATACGCTGCTGCACATCCCGCTGGGTTCCAATCATGGTGTGGAAGTGACCGGCGACAACCACATGCACTATATGTGGATCGACTTTTTCCTCGGACAGGCGGGGCTTGACCGGCTGGACAGCAGTCACAAACATACCGGGACGATGCGCAGTTTCGATAAAAAATAATCCGTGCTGGAGGAGTGTTAAATGTCACAGCGAAAACAACTTCCGGCGATGCCGGGATATGAAGTCGTGGTCGTCGGCGGCGGTGTCGCCGGCGTTGCCGCTGCGCTCGGTGCCGCCCGGATGGGCAAAAAAGTGCTGCTGGTGGAGCGCACCTGCGCTCTGGGCGGGCTTGCCACGGTCGGGCTGGTCAATTTGTTTGTGCCGATGTGCAACGGCAGGGGAATTCCGATCATGCGCGGCATGGTGGAGGAATTTCTGCGGGATGCGGCGGCATACGGTTTTGATTCATTGAATTACGAGTGGCAGAAAGGTTATCCGGATCACCCGACAAATCTGCGCTATGTTTCGTGGTTCTCCCCCGGTATTCTGGCGCTGTTGATGGTGGAAAAACTGCATCAGGCGGGCGTGGAGATCATCTACAATGCGGTCGTTGCCGACGTGGTGATGTCCGGAAGTCATTGTGATGGCGTGGAGATCCTCTGCGAGGAGGGCATGCGCTTCTGTCCGGCGGCTGTGGTGGTCGATGCTTCGGGGACTTCGGTGGTATTTGACCGTGCCGGGGCGGAGACGGAACTGGGCGAAAATTACTTTACCAATTACGTTTACACGGTGACATTGGAGCGTTGCGCCGATGCCGTTGCCAAAGGCAATATCCGTTATGCTTCGGGGTGGTATCACGGCGGCAATGCTTCGCTGTACGGTGCCAATCATCCGGCGGATATGCCGTTTATTCACGGCGATACTTCGGCAAATATTTCGGATTATCTGGTCAAAGGTCAGTTGAAACTGTGGGAGAAACTCAAAGGCGAAGATCGTTTATCCCGCAATCCGCTGACTTTGCCGGCAATGCCGCAGCTGCGCAAAGTCCGGCGCATTTGCGGAGCGTATACGATGAGTGATGCGGATTTATTCTGCCACTTTGACGATGCGGTGACAGCGGTGTGCGACTCGGAACGGCGGGATTCGCTCTATGAGATCCCGTACCGGGCATTGTATTGCAAAAATCTGGATAATCTGCTTGCCGCCGGACGGAATATTTCGGCATCCGGCTGGTTGTGGGATGTGACCCGGGTGATCCCGCCGGCGATCGTGACCGGTCAGGCCGCCGGAGTTGCCGCCGCACTGGCGGTGGAGGACAAGTGTGCCGTCAGCGAAGTCGATATTGCCGCCTTGCAGGCAAAATTGACGGAGCAGAAAGTGCTGGTTCACTTTGACGATGCGTGGGTTCCGGCAAACCGTCAGGCGGGCGAATATTCTCCGGGCTGTCACAGCAGTCCTGACCGGCTGGCAATGCTGGCGGCAGAACAGAATAAAGGAAAATAAGCGGCAGATGCCGCTGAAGCTCTGGCAATGCGGAGCGAAAGAGCGTTTTTTTATGTAAAAACCTTTGGGGTGCAGTGGCAAATTGCAGTTTTGTGATGTAAATTAATTAACAGCAACAATAATTAATAACATCATCTGGAGGAAAAATGAGTATCTGCAAAAGGAAATCATCCTGCTTCACGCTGATTGAGTTGCTGGTCGTGATCGCAATTATTGCTATTTTGGCGGCGATTTTATTGCCGACGTTGCAGAAGTCCCGGGAGCGCAGTCATGCGGCATCGTGCAACAGCAATCTGAATCAGATCGGCAAAGCATTTGCCAATTATCAGAGCAAATATGACAGCTGGTTTCCCCCTTCATTCGGTGGAACTGTCAATATCAACCCCAATGCTGACGCCGGCGGGCAGGCTATTACTGTAAAAACCGGATACACATTCCTTAAAGACATGTTTCCCAAGGTCGGCAGTGATCAGCGCAGCTGGCAATGGTACCATCTGTTGATGTATACCGGTGATATACCCAAACCGGGCATCGACATCGTGACTCAGATCGAAACGGACGGCAAACCGTCACGCACCGGTCAGAGCAGTGACAACGTCAACCACATGCTGGTCTGTCCCAGTGTATACAATACTATGAATCAGAGCAAATTGTTTTCTTACGGCATCAATGAGGCGATCGGCGGCACGACTGCCGGGACGGCACGTTTCCGGGTCTGGCTGAAAGCTGAAAAGGTCATGCGTCCGAGTATGGCGTTTGCAGTTGCCGACCGGCAGCCGAATAAAAGTGCCCCGGATGCGGTGCAGAATAATGATGTGTACTCCAATTACGCCGGATTCTGCGGTTCGACCAGCGGGGTTTACAATGCATTCCGGCACAATAAAAAGGGCAATATGCTTTATGTGGACGGTCATGTCGGCCAGTTGAGTTTCCATCCTAATAACTGGCATACTTACCGGTGCCGTAATTATATCACATTTATTGATGATGACAGTAGAAGTTTAGTGGTGGATTGAGATGAAAAAATTTTTGTTTCTCTTGTTGGCTTTGGCGGCGGTGTTTACCGTTTCTGCCGCTGATATCGTGGTTGCAATTCCGGAAAAATCCTGTGACGTGGAAGTCGTTGCCGCCAGAGAGTTGGCACAATATCTGAAAAAATCCACCGGAAACAACGTCACTCTTGCCCGGGAAAATCAACTTGCCGCCCCGGCACAGTATTATGTCGGCAAAACTGCCCGTGCCGCCGGTCTCGGCATCCTGCCGCCTGCGGAAAGAGACTCGTTTACGATCAAATTCAGTGACAATGCGCTGTTTATCGTCGGGGTGGACGGCAATGGCAAAGAGAGAAATTTCACCAATCCGGCAGGTACGCTGTTCGGCGTTTACCACTTTTTGCGTAAATCCCTCGGCATCAGATGGATCTACCCCGGCAAACACGGGGAATTCGTGCCGCGGAAACAAGGTTTTGTCCCCTCGGCAAAAGATGATGCCGTTTTTATTCCGAAACTCAAAGACCGTTTTACCGGCAGCAACAAATATCCGAAAGAGGTATACCGCCATTACCGCCGCAATATGTTTCTCTCCCGTGCCATGATCGGTACCGGTGGTCACAATACCCAGATTTATAAAAAATTCGGCAAAACCAATCCGGAATTTTTCTCCTATATCTCCCGTGAGAAAAAACGGATAAATTTCGCTCACGGCACGTTTTGTTTGAGCAATGAACAGCTCCAGCAGGAGATCGTCAAAATGGCGATTGAAGCCAAACGTCCCTTTGTCAGCGGTCATGAGGCCGACAACGTCAGACGCTGTGAATGTCCCAACTGCTCCGCATGGGACGGCAGCGATGTGCGCGGACCGACCGGACGGTATGCGATCTACAAAAACTACGGTGAGCGTTACGGCAGATGGTATCTGGAACTGCTGAAAAAAGCCAAAGCGGTCGATCCGTCGCTGAAAGTTTCCGCTTATGCGTATCAGAGTTATATTTACGCTCCGCGCAACATCAAACTGCACAAAGATATTTACATCGGTCTGGTGCCGGATATCCCGTTCCCGCGCCGTCCGGAGTATAATGAGTTTCTGCGCCGGGAATACCGGGCGTGGCGCGATACCGGGGCGACGCTTTATCTGCGCCCCAATAATTACAATGGCGGCTACTGTATGCCGGAAGTCTGGTTTGATGAGTACGTCGATGAGGTAAAATATCTGCTCGATCTGGGGTTGCGGGGGATCGCCATGGACGGCGGTGTGCCCAAAATGTATGCCGCCAGAGGGCTTGACCTTTATTTCATGATGCGTATCGCCGCCGAACCGGAACTGGATGCCAAAGTTATTTTTGAAGAGTATCTGGATTGCTTCGGTGCGGCAAAAGAGGATATGCGGGCGTATTTCCTCTCATTGCAGAAATATCTGAAAGACAACTGCAGCAAGATCAATGATATTTATGAAGCATCCCAGCGCGGCTGGTATTTCCACGGCTATGATTATGCGATCTACGCTTACAAAATTTTTCCGGCCCGGGTGTTGAAAGGCTATCTCGCCATGCTGGATGGTGCGATCAAAAAATGTCCTGCCGGTTCTCCGGAAATGAAATATATCAAATTTATCCGCAGCGGAATACAGCACGCTTACAAAGTTTCCGAGTGCACCCGCCTTTTTGCATCGATTGCGCCGCAGGAGAAAAAAGCCAGTGCCTGGAACCGTCTCAACAGCGAACGTGCCAAATTGCCTGCCTACGCAGTGGATGCTGATTTCGCTTTGCGTATTGAACGGCGGCACTGGAAACTTGCCACGCCGCCGCAGCAGGCCGGCGCATTTCAAATGTTTCCTGAATATTGCCGGGCGCAGACCGACCCGGAAAACAAGGGCGAATCGCTGAAATATTTCGATCCGAAATTCGATGACAGCAAATGGCGTGTGCTGTCCACCTGGATGTCGGTGGAGACCCAGGGGTATAAAGACTTCAACCATATTTTCTACCG
>SUVU01000131.1 GCA_015061865.1 Lentisphaerota bacterium | reverse complement strand
ATAGAGGTAGCCGCCGGCGTAAACTTTTGCCGCAACTTCGGCAGTGCCGCCGATGAGCAACTCAACTTTATCAACTTCCGCAGTATTGCCCGCAGCAACATACGCTCCGCCGACGAGGTTGCTCTCGACTTTGCCGCCGGAAATTTTGGTGGCGATCTCGCTTTCGTTGTCTTTGGTCGCAAAGAACGTACCAACTGCGCCGCCATCCATCACGGTCAAACCTTTTCCGGTATAGCTGGTTCCGGTGATCGTTTCTCCGGCGATCTCTTTCAGCACCAGATTGCTGTCGATAACTTCCAGCGTCAGGAACGGATTAGCGTTGTTGGTGATCACAAAATCCCCGATTTTGCCGACTTTAGTGGCAACCGTGACCGCTTCACCCTGATAAAGCGCACCGTCCACGGTAATTGTCGCTTGGTCAAAATCCACCCCGTTGAGGGCAACGCCTTTGCCGATGGTAAAATCAGCTCCGGCAGTGTTCCAAATCCCGTTGTTTCCGGTCAGCGAAGCATTGAGCGTAATATTGCCGTAGAAATCAACTGTACCTCCGGTATTGTCGATCGTATCTGAAGAAGTGAGGAACTGACAATTGGTGATCGCAGCCGATGCACCGGCTTTAGCCACACAAATCGCACCGCCGACTTTTGATTTATTGCCCTTGAAAATACTGTTTTCAACGATCAATTCACCGTTGTATATATATGCTACGCCGCCATAAGTACCGGTAATGATGTCAGTCGGATTGCAATTATCGTAAAAATTACAGTTTTTGAAAGTTACCTGCGCACCGTTATTAAGATAAACGACCCCGCCGGCACCTGTGGCTGTATTGGCAGAAAACGTGATATTTTCCAAAGTGCGGTTGACACCACCAGCGGTATTTGCCATGAATACCCCGCCGGAAGAATTGACGTTATCAGCGATCAACACCCCGGCTCCGCCGTAAATGTTTTTGCCGGAACCCAGTGTGATCCGCGCTGCGCCGCTGTGGGTGAAGCCGCTTAACACCACCGTATTGTTCGCTCCCAGCGCACTGCTCAAATCGGTATACGCCGTACCGTAATACGCTTTGCCGTTGTAAATTGCCGCCCCGGTATCCGCCGTATCGGAAACGATCGCCGCACCGCTGACCACTTCAGCGGCATTGGTGATGTAAAAGTCGTGATTCTGGCTGAAAGTCTGATATTCACCCTCAACCGTATACGCCGTACCGCCGTAATAATTGGCAGCCGCCGCATCGAATACTTTTTTGACCGCAACCACGCCGGGGGTGAAAAATTCATCACCTTTCACCGTCACCGTACCATTCTGGTTCCAAATCGTCTCTCCGGCGGCAAGTTTGACCGTACCGGTGATATACACTTTACCGAAATTGTAAAAAGCACTGCCGTTGGAGGCAATATTATTGCGGAACTCCACATCCGCAAGATACAGTGTACCTGCCGCCTGATTGCGGATCGCACCGGAGGAGCCGCTGGAGGAGTTGCCGTCCAGACAGACCCCGTTCAGATAGATCGTACCCGAAGCGTTCCAGATCGCCCCGGCGGCGGCGGACTTATTGCCGTAAAAACTGCCGCCGGTCATGTAAATCGTCGCACCGTTATTGTTGATCGCACCGCCGTATTTATTCGCTGCCGTGGTTTGGTTGTTCACAAAATCCACATCTGTAAAGTTTAATACCCCGACTGTGTTCACATAAAAAGCCCCGCCGCCGGCACCATTGCTGACGTTATTGGAAAAGGTCGTATTGACGATGTCAAGCACCGTATCGGCGTCGCCGTTGAAATAAACTGCACCGCCGGCATCACCGTTATTGCTGTTGCTGTCGATCAGCGAATCAACGATTTTTACATAACTTCCCGCCTGAATACGCAGCGCACCGCCATTGGATGCTCCGAGGTTATCGGCAACGGTACATCCGTCAAGCAGCAAACTGCCGCTGTTGACGTAAAACGCACCGCCTGCCCCGGAGGCGGTATTACCGATAATTTCAGTATCGGTGAAAGTATTGCCGCTGGTATTGATATAAAAAGCTCCGCCATTGAGAAACGGCACTTGCTGATCCACCACCGAATCAACAACTTCAAAAGCGATCGATTTGCCGCCGTTGCTGTTGACACTGCCGGAAACGGTTTCGCCGGTAATTACAATCGTATCCTGCTGTCCCCACGGCACGGCATTGATCGCCTCACTGATGGAATCGTATACCTGTGACGTGCTTTTGATCGTAATCGACATGATTTCAAACTCCTTGCTGATCATTGTTTACTGCATAATAAGTCATCATATAATTTATGTTGAAAACGGCATGAAAACAAAAATTTTTCACCCTCTTTTATGCAAAACAATGCAATTGTATTTTGCATTGCATTACTTTGCACAGTTTACCTGACCTGAAAATTGCCTTTTCGCTGAAACGGAGTTAAATTTGACAAGAGACAACACTTCCAGTCAAGGAAAGGATTTTATAATGCTGACTATTGAAAACCGCTTTATTAAAGTTGAATTATCTGAAAACGCCGATTTTCTTGCCGTCACCGATCTGGCTACCGGCGATCAGCTCACGACGACGGCGCCGCTGGCGCTGACCTACGGCAACGCCTACACCTACATTCTGCATGATAAACAGGGAAAGATCACCACGTCCAAAGGCGATGATTTTTTGCAGATAAACTTCTCTGATTTCGTCTGCTGGGCACGCCACCGGGACAATGTTTACTGCAAACCCACTCACCTGAAAGATTTCAGTTTTTCCGCCCGGATCGTGCTGAAAGGTGAGGAAATTTCCTTTGAAGTCGACCCCATGACCGGCATGGACGGCGAAGTTTTTGACATCTCGTTCCCCAACGCCCTTTTTCAGCTGCCGTCCACCGAACCGGCACGGGCGTTTGTATTTGATGCCTACGGTATGGAATTCCGCTTCCCGGTCGCACCGGAGCAATTCGCCGAAGTCCCCCGCCCGGACAGTTCCGTGTCGCTCTTTGCCGCCTACCGTCCCGGAAAATCCGGTTTCGCCCTCTGGACGGAATCCTGGGAGGATATCGGTTTCAAACTGCTCATCAACGGCAGGATGCCGGGCAAATTCGGCTGGAACGTCACCCAGCACTTCACCCCGCTTGCCAATTATACCCATAAACAGCGCTTCCGTTTCCTCGCTCCGGGGGCGACCGTCTGCGACATCGCCAAATGGTACCGCAAACTGCTCAAAGAGATCGGCAGATTGAAAACCATGCGCGAAAAAATCGCCGAATCTCCCGCCGCCGAAAAACTGGTCGGTTCGATCATCTGGAAAGCCGACGTTTTTTATCAGGATAAATCCCCCCGCAGCCACGAGGAAAGTTACTGGGCTTTCAAACCCGGCTACTCCAAAATCGAGGGCAAGCAGAACTTCTGGTCTGCCAAAGAGATTTTCGATGCCGCCCGCGCCGCCGGTGCCGACCGTATCTGTTTGTACAATATGGGCTGGAACTGCCACGGCTACGATGACGGCTTCCCGACCCGGCTGCCGGTCAATCCGGAACGCGGCACCGAAGCGCAGATCGCCGCCGCCACCGGGTACGGCAAAGCGATTTCCGACGGCTATATCAACTCTGTCCATGATAATTATTCGGACTGCTACACCTCCTCACCGGAATTCACCTTTGACGAGATGATGCAGGACAACCGCGGCGGCGTTGTCACCGGCGGTGTCTGGATGGGCGGCAGAGCCTATCTCATCTGCTCCAAAGTCGCCCTGAAATACGCCCGGCGCGACCTGCCGAAAATGAAACAAATCTACAATACCGACAGCCTCTATATCGACGTCATCTGCCGCGGCGGGCTGCATGAGTGCTACCACAAAGACCACCCGCAGAGCCGCCGTCAGGATGCCGAAAACAAACGCAATATCCTCAAATATGCCCGGGAAGTTTTCGGTTCGCTGGGGTCAGAGTGTACTCCCGCCCCGCACTGTGTGGATATTCTCGACGTCGGTGCATTCTCTTTCTGGACGCTGAAAAAAAATCTCCATCCGCAAATGCCGATGGCGTTCCCCGTTCCTTTCTGGCAGCTGGCTCTGCATGACTGCGTGATGACCTGCTCCGCCGAAGGCTTCTACGAAGCATGGCACCCCGGTGATTATCTGGCGATGATGGCGCTCTACGGACTGCTGCCTATGGCGATCGACGAGACCGAGATCCGGATCTCCAAAGAGATGCGCAACACCTATCTGGAGGAAATGACCTCATTTGAATACCTTAACGGCGACGGCGAAATGCGTAAAATGCCCGACGGCAGTATCAGCTTCTACGGCGTGATGAAAACAACCTTTGCCGACGGCGTGTCAGTCATTGCCAATATGACCGATGAACAGTATGAAGATGTCAAACCCCATGACTTCAAAATCTATAAATAATATTAACGTGTGGTAATACCGGTTTGATCCAACCGGTGGATGCAGCAGCGCTACTCAACTGAGCCGGTGTCCGCAGTATTTGCCAAGAGATTGTCCGCGATGCGCCACCGCCGGTAAAGTTTCGTTATAACAAATTGAATAATACGGAGAATAAAAATGCTTATCAAAAACGCTCTTCCCATCACCGCCACATTTCTCGGTGAAGTTCAGGCTGATTACGAAATCCCCGATCAGAATTGGAGCGATGACGATTGGGATGCCGATTTCGCGGCGATGAAAGCCGTCGGTATCGACACCGTCGTCGCCATCCGCTGCGGTGTCCGCAAAAAATTGCTCTACCCCTCGGAATACCTGATGAAAAACGCCGGCTGCTCCCGCCCCCGTCAGGATAAACTCAAACTCTTTTTCCGTCTGGCGGAAAAACACGGCTTGAAACTCTGGGTCGGCAGTTACTTTTCCGGTCACGACTGGCTGCTGGAATCATACGATCTGCAAAAAGAGATCGACTGGATGAAATACTCCTTTGAGGAAATCTGGGAAAACTACGCCAAAAACAGCCCCGCATTCGGCGGCTGGTATCTCTCGCAGGAAACCGGTTCCCCCCGTTCCAAAAACGTCTTCCGCTGTTACCGTGCGCTGGGCGAATTCTGCCACAATTTAAGCGGGCATCAGACTTTGATCTCCCCCGGAGTCCACGGCCCCAACTGCGGTGCCATGGTCAATAAATACGGTATGGCGGTCGCCAGACAGCTGGGCGTCACCCCGGAAGAACAGCGCGAAAACTGGGGCAATATCCTCGCCGATATCCGCGGCGCAGTGGATATTGTCGCATTCCAGAACTCCCAGCTCGCCCACGATACCATGCCGGAATTTCTGAAAGTCCACCACGAGATCATCACCAAAAACGGAGAT
>SUVU01000014.1 GCA_015061865.1 Lentisphaerota bacterium | reverse complement strand
CTCTTCCGATCTCGGTGTGGGGAGAAACCCTGCCGGGAGTGATGGTCAAAGCCGAAATGGCGGGTCATGAAGTTTTTTGCCGCAGTTCCAAAAACGGTGAATTTACCGTTTATCTGCCGGCAATGGCGGCCGGCGGGCCGTTTGAATTGCAAGTCAGCGTGCCGGGGACAGATGAAGCGGTCACGGTCAGAGATATTCTCATCGGCGAAGTGTGGCTGGCATCCGGTCAGAGCAATATGTCCTACCCGATGGGCAGAGGCGGCAGCTGGAGCAAAAATACGGAAGATCCCGAGGACTGCACCGGCAAAATTCAACATCGGGAGTTCAATAAACTGGTCACTGAACCGGATAAATTGCGTATGTTTACCGTGGAGCAGTGTGCCTCCAGTGCCGCTGAAAAATCTGCGGCAGGCTCCTGGCAGAAAATGACGGCGGCAAATTCCGGCACCGCTTCTGCGGTGGCGGCGTGGTACGGGTGGTTTTTGCAGCAGGAATTGGATGTCCCGGTCGGATTGATCGTTTCGGCGTGGGGCGGCACGGTCGCTGAAGCATGGTCGAGCGTGGAAACATTGCTTGATAATCCGGAAACAATGGAAATGGCACAGAAGCGTTTTGCCAGCAACCAGTTTTATCAGAATTACTCCTGCGACGGCAAAGCAGAGTTCAAAATCGAGGATTGCCGGGGGGTGAAACCTGATCCGGGGATTTCAGAAACAGCCGCTGAATGGGCAAAACCGGATTTCGACGACAGCAGTTGGAAAACACTTGAGATCCCCAACAGCTGGATCCGGGCGGACATTGCCAAAAACGGTGCCGTCTGGGTGCGTAAAACCATCGAACTGCCGGCGGATTGGGTCGGGTGTGAGTTGGAACTGCATCTCGGCGGCGTGGATAAACACGATATTTCGTTTGTCAACGGCGTGGAAGTCGGCAGAACCGGCAGCGATCTGGATGTCAGCTGCTATGCCGTCAGGCGTGTTTATCCGGTGGCATCAGCAGTGAATAACCGCCGCCATATTACGGTCGCAGTGCGGGGATTTTCGTTCGCATACGACGGCAGTTTCATGGGCGAATGGTTTTTGAAACGGGTCAGTGACGGCGCAACGCTGTCATTGAATTGCCTGTGGAAAGTTAACGTGGAATTTGACTGGGGTCTGGTCAATATCCGGCAGGATGTGGCGGCGATGGGGCATGGCAATCAGCACACGCCCGGGATCCTGTTTGACGGCATGATCCATCCGCTGATCCCGTATGCCCTGCGCGGTGTGATCTGGTATCAGGGCGAGAGCAATGCCGCCCGGTATGAGCAATATTACGGCATCATGCGCAATCTGGTGCGGGATTGGAGTTACCGTTTCCGGGAGCCGGATATGCCGTTCCTGACGGTGCAGTTGGCAGGGTACGGTTTCAAATCTGATTTCATTGCGAATAATGACTGGGCGTTTCTGCGTGAATCCCAGCGTCAACTGGCGTGCGATGAGAAAAATGTTTATATGGCGACCGCTGTTGATGCCGGGGAGTTGATGGACATTCACCCGCAGGATAAAAAGATCGTCGGCTGGCGCCTGGCGCAGTGTGCGTTGAATCAGGTTTACGGTTGTGCGGACATCGTGCCGTCGGGACCGGAAATCACCGGAGCAGCATCTGACGGCGATAACCGGGCGGTATTGAGTTTCCGCTATGCTGAAGGGTTGCGTCTGGATTTCAATCATAATCAGGCATTTTATGTTTCCGGTAACGGCAGTGATTTTTACCCGGCAGACAGCGCCAAAGTTGAGGGCGATCAGGTGGTACTGACCTGTCAGGCGGTGAAAAATATCACGGAAGTCCGTTATGCGTGGAGTCCGATGCCGCCGTGTACTTTGACCAACGGTGCCGGATTGGCGGCGGCTTCATTCCGGGTGATGGTGACGCAAAAATGAAAGTGATCGTCGCTCCGGATTCGTATAAAGGTGCATTGCGGGCGCCGGAAGTGGCAGCGGCATTTGCCGCCGGCTGGCAGAGCGTTTATCCGCAGGATGAAATCGTTTCCCTGCCGCTGTCTGACGGCGGGGAGGGGATGATGAACGCATTGTGCAGTGCGCTTGATGGTAAGATCATCACTTTGCCGGCGCACGATGCCCTGAACCGTCCGATCTCTGCCCATGCGGCAGTCGCCGGGGACATCGCCGTGGTGGAGAGCGCCGAAGCCAACGGCATTGAACTGCTTGACCGCAGTGAACTTGACCCGCTGGCGGCGACGACTTACGGGGTCGGCGAATTGATAAAACAACTGCTTGACCGGGGGATACGCAAGTTTCTCATCGGCATCGGCGGCAGTGCCACGGTGGATGGCGGCGCCGGGATGCTGCAGGCGCTGGGAGCGCAGTTGATGGATGATTACGGCAATATCCTGCCTGCCGGAGCCGGTGGCGGGGCGCTGCGGAATGTGGCAAAAGTGCAGTTGACCACTCTGGATCCCCGGTTGACGGAGTGTGACATCAAAGTTGCGTGTGATGTGACCAATCCGCTGTGCGGAATTACCGGGGCGGCGCAGGTTTTCGGCCCCCAGAAAGGGGCAACGCCGGAAATGGTGACGTCGCTGGATGAGAATTTGCGCCGTTTTGCAGCGCTGGCGGATGATGACGGGACGCAGCCCGGCGACGGTGCCGCCGGAGGATTGGGATTCGCATTGCGGAAATTTCTCCATGCCAGCATGGCTTCCGGGGCGAAACTGGTGATGGAATACAGCGGATTTGAAGCGGCGCTGACGGATGCGGAGCTGGTCGTGACCGGGGAAGGGTGCAGTGATGAGCAGACTGCCTGCGGTAAACTTTGTGCTGGTGTGGCGCAGGCGGCGCATGAACGCAATGTGCCGGTGATTTTGTTTTCCGGTGCGTTGCGGGGGGATACTGCCAAACTGACGGAGTTGTTCGACGGCTGTTTCAGCATCGCCTCCGGGCCGGGGGATTTGAGTGAAGCCATTGCCGCTACGGCGGAAAATCTCCGCCGTGCCGGAGTCAATTGTGCCAAATTAATGCATTTAAAGGATAAATATGTTTGCTGATATTATCAGAACTTCGGCTGAATTCATTGCGGAACGCTTTGAAAACAGCCGCAGTTATCCGTTTATCGACACCAAATTTGACATCACCACCGGCAATGATTTTGCCGCTGATGCCGCCCCGTTTTATCAGCGGGATTATATTTACAGCTGGATCCAGGGGCGGGGATTGGAAAGTCTGGCGGAACACATAAATTTTTTCAATGACTGCGGTGAAAAAACGCTGGCTTCCCGGTTGATCGGAGTGCTTGCTGCCGTGGCACAGAGCATGGAAAATATGCGGTGCGCCAACGGCGGCAGACTCGGATTTGCGATGTCGCCGGAGGGGAAAACGCTGTTCCCCGGCAGCGGTGAATACGCTAATTTCAGCGATCTGTTTTACAGTAAAGGGCTGTTTGCGGCGGCGCTGGTATTGCAGGATGAAACTCTGGCGCAGGCGGCGGAAAAACTTTTCCGTTTCGTGATAAGCGACATCGTTTCCGACCGTTTCCGCACCGATCAGCACGGATTCGATCCCAAAAATCCGGTCGCTTTTGTCCCCGGCAAACTGATCCAGGGGCCGCGGATGATCGCCCTTTACGGCTTGGCACGGTTTGCGGCGGCGCAGCCGGATGAACCGTTTTATCTGGACACCGCCGCCGAAATCATCCGGTATATCTATGCCCATCACCTCAATCGCGGCAGATACGCTCAACTGGCGGAGTTTGACTTCGTGGAAGCCGTCGATATTGACCGCAACCCGTGGCGGGATGGCGATGCAGTCATCTGCGATCCCGGTCATGCGCTGGAATTCGTCGGTCTGGCGGGCAAATGTCTGCTGGAAATGCGCAGACAGGACAGATATGCGGATTTGATCGCTGCAAGCGGTGAAATTCTGCCGGAGCTGTTCCGGCACATCTTTGATCTGGGTTTTCAGCGTGCCGGGGGAATCGTGAAAAGTTTCGATCTGCTCTCCCGCACTGCGGTCAATAATGATATGCCGTGGTGGAGTTTGCCGGAAACGCTCCGTGCCGGAGCTGAATTACAGGAACTTTATCCGGAGCATGCTGACGGTATCCCTGAACGCATGAAACTGGCGGAACGGGCATTTATGACCGGTTTTATCGCCGCCGGGACGCATGGATTTGCCTGTCAGACCCGCAATGCGGCGGGGATGCCGGTCAAAGTCATTCCGGCTGTGCCGGATGCCGACCCCGGTTATCATACGAATTGCAGTTTGATCGACGTGATAAAATTGACGTCGGAACCGGAAAATTTGCGTTGCGGCAATTGATTTTAGTATCAGTATGCGGTATGTTATGATCGAAACACACAAAATTGCATAAACGAGGTGAGAATTATGAGTGTTATTCCGGAAATAGATTGGCAGAGAGTTGACGTCCTGATCGATTTGGCGGTCAGTGAAGATTTGGGTGACTTGGGCGACACCACCACCCTGGCGGTCGTGCCGGAGCATGCCGCCGCCAAAGCGGTACTGCTCTGCAAAGAAAACGAAATGGTGCTTGCCGGATTGCAGGTCGCAGAACGGGTGTTCAAAAAAATCGACCCGTCACTGCAATTCACGCCGCTTAAAAAAGATGGCGACCTCTGCAAAAAAGGCGAGTTGCTGGCAGAAATTTCCGGTTCGGCACGGGCGATCCTCACCGCCGAACGCACGGCGCTCAATTTCATTCAGCGGCTCTGCGGTGTCGCCACCATGTCCCATATTTACGCCCGGGAACTGGCGGACAGCTCCTGCGTGGTGCTGGATACCCGCAAAACCACCCCCGGCTACCGCAATCTGGAGAAATACGCTGTCGCCGTCGGCGGTTCCACCAACCACCGCATCGGACTTTATGACCGCATCATGATCAAAGACAACCACCGGGAAATGGCGGCGATCGAGGGCGACGGAGCGATCCGCCGTGCCGTGGAACGCGCCCGCAAAGCCTATCCCGGTCTGGAAATCGAGGTCGAAGCCGACCGTCTGGAGGAGGTCAGCGAAGCCGCCGAATGTGGTGTCGAACACATCATGCTGGACAATATGTCCAACGAAACGATGATGAAAGCCGTGGCGATCAATGCCGGACGTGCCAAACTGGAAGCCTCCGGCGGCATCACGCTGCCCCGGTTGAAAGAGATCGGCAGGATCGGCGTGGATTTCGTCTCTGCCGGAGCTTTGACCCATTCGGTGCGCTCCTGCGATATTTCGCTGGATATCGAGGTGACGAAATGATCGGCCTGCTGGCGGGCAAACTGCTGGAAAAAGATTTTTCATCCTGTCTGCTCAATGTCCACGGCGTGGGCTATGAAGTGGCGATCCCGTTGTCCACATTTGATAAATTGCCGTTGGAAAACGGCGACGTGACTTTGTATATCCATACTGCGGTGCGGGAGGATGCGATCACGCTGTTCGGGTTTGCCACCAAAGAGGAAAAACAACTCTTTCAGCAGTTGATAAACGTTTCCGGTGTCGGCGGCAAACTGGCACTGAATGTGCTTTCAGCTATGCCGGCATCGGCGTTTTGTGCCGCGGTGGCGTCCGGGGATGCCAAATCGCTCTCCCGGATCAACGGGGTGGGCAAACGTACCGCCGAACGGCTGATCGTGGAGCTGCGGGATAAACTTTCCGGCATCGACCCGGCACTGGCACCGCCGGCGGCGAATTCCGCCGGGGCGGATGCGGCGCTGGCGCTGGAACAGCTCGGCTACCGCCGGGATGCCGTCAATAAAGTGGTCAATGCACTGTTGACTGAACTTCCTGAAAATGAACGCACTACGGAAAATCTGATCCGTGCTGCATTATTGAAACTGAATTTTTAGAGGTGACTGATGAAACCGGTGGATAACCACGACAGACAGGCGATGCTGCTCGGAGTAGGTCTGGATTCAGACGGCCACCGCCGCATCACGCAGGGGGAAAACTTTTACCTTGCCGGCGGCACCGAGGAAACTCACGGCCGCATGGCGGAAACAGTGATAAAATTCAACGAAAAACTTGCCCGCCGCGGCAAAAAACTCCACGACCTTTCCCGGGAGGAGTTCCGGGACTTGATGGGCGAAGCCTCCGACCGTTGACCGGGCGGAGTTTCTGATAAAATCAGCAGGTGAATTTGTGTTCCCCGGCGGTGAATATCCCCGCCGGAGTTTGGGCGGAACACTTCTCCGGGACGTGCAGTTCTGCGGCGATTTTACCATCATCCCGTGCCGTCCATTTGACCCGGATCGCCCCGTGCGGAGTCGGAACCGTGCCGGAGGCAAAGCGCACTTCCGGACAGCACGGCGCAAATTTGAATGTGGCAAATCCGGCTGCCAGCGGCGTGATCCCCAGCACCGCCGTTTGCAGAAATGATGCCGGTGCCGAACTGAACGCATGACACAAACTGGCGGAACCGCCGAAACCGGCTTTGCCTTTCATGTGAACACCGTTTTCCCATAACGTCGGCGTGCCGGTATCAAGCATCGCCCCCCAGTGGGTGCGGATCAATTTCAGCGCTTCAGCGTATTTTCCCGCCGCTTCCAGCGCATCCAGCACATGGATGCAGTAATATAATTCCGGCGTGAGCAGCGTTTCATCGGCGACAGCCGCACTGAATCCGGCATCTGCACCCGCCAGCAGTGCCAGCGCATGGCTCAATCTGCTGGTGGTGACCGCATTGCCGGTGCTTTCCGGCGGCACGCCCAGCGCCTGCAAATGTTCCGGCATGGCGGCAGGGTTTTCGTCGGTATTGAGGATCGTGCCGGTTTCAGGAGAGCAGAAATATTTTACCGTCTGCTGCAGAAGCGTTGCGATTTTTTCTGCGGAAATGCCGGGAGCTTCGCCGATCGCTTCACCCAGATAAATCATCGCTTTCGCCGCTGAAATATAGAGGAAATTCAACAGCGACGTCCGCTTGCCGGAAAAATCCATCCCGTTCAATTCAAACGACCAGTCGATGAAGTTCCAGTATTTTTTCGGCGGTTTGATGATGCCGTTTTCATCCTGCCACGAGGCAAATTGCGCCATCATCTGTTTCAGCTGCGGAAAAATTTCCCGCACCATCTCCGCATCATTGGTATACCGGTAATAATCCCGCAGCGTCAGCGCCAGCGTCAGGTCACCGGACAGAATGATGTGAAAATCCGTTTTGCCGTTGTCCGGGATCTCGTCAGCGATCGAGGGCGCACAGCAGGCGAACAGCGCATCTTTGCGGCGCTGGGCGAAAATCAGGCGCAGCGCCCGGCGGTGGATGCGTTTATCACCGAAAATTTGCAGTGCAGTGCGGTTTTCAATGTAAAAATCATTGCAGTAAAACAACCGTTCCCGCCACGGACAGTCGGTGAAAATATCGGTCGTACACGCCGAAATCGTCTCTTTTGCCGTCTCCCAGAGGCGGTTTAACTGGTAATCGCCGCAGAAAAATTGTCCGCGCGGCGCAAACGGATAACGGCAATCCGCCGCCCGCACCGCATGCAGTGTCACCGGAACTGTGAGGTTGCGCAGTGTCAACTGCACCATGCGGAAGCCCCGCTCCATCAGCACATTGCCCACCTGCTGCCGTCCGGCACGCAGAATATAGCGGTCGGCAAAATTATAACTGGGGTTGGTATGGCTGTGGTCGGCCCGGAGGCGGTCGCCGCAGTATAATTCTTCTTCATAAGCGATGTCCGCAACTGTCCCCGCCGGAGCCGTGAGATCAAATGTGACAAATCCGGAAACTTCTTTACCGAAATCCACCACCAGTGTCACCCCGCCGTTACCGTCCGGCACCGGCAGTACCACCTCAACTTCACCGCCGGAAGCCAGTTCATAGAGTTGACCGGCACATCCCGGCGGCAGCGGCAAGTGCGCTTCGGCGGTGGAACGGGCGGCGAAATCCGGCAGCGCAGTGTCACATGGCGGCACGAATGCCGCAACCGGAACATCCGCCGGCAGTACCGGCGTATACAGCGGCAGGGGAATGTCCCGTTTGCACAATTTTTTCTGCGCCAGCGGCGAAGTTTCCGGGATCTCCACCGTTTCCGCCGGAATCATCTGACCGGCAAAATTGAGGTTGCGCCACTCGGCATAGCCGGATTGCCGGGTGAACAGCGGGCCGTTTTGCAGCCATTCGTCCGGACAGAATCCGGTCTGCCAGGAACGGTCAGTCGCCGCCAGATCGCCGATCGCCATGCAGAGCGCCGGAGTGATCGGCAGCGTCGCTTCGGCGGGGAAATTCATGCAGACCGTCAGCACGGTAAAGGTGTTTTCCCCGGAGTGCAGATACGGTGCGGCTTCATACTCATCATAAAACGCCGTATACTGCGTGCCGCGCGCCGGACCGTGACCCACACATTGACCGTTGATCTCCAAAAGATAATTGCCGTCGCAGGTGATTTGAACCGTCAGGGATTCCGGAACTGCGGTGAAATTCAAAGTTTTTACCGCCCGGAAGTGGCACGGTTTATGCCGTTCAGCTCCTGCCGGGGCGATCCATCGGGCTTGGGAAATCATCGTTATAACTCCTGTTATTCGTAACGCAGTGCTTCGATCGGGTCAAGCTGACTGGCTTTCCACGCCGGGTAAAAGCCGAAAATGATCCCGATACTGGCAGAGACCGCAAACGCCGCCACCACCGCCCCCGGACTGCTCTCAATGGGCCAGTGCAAATGCGCCTCGATCAGCAATGCCGTGCCGTGACCGCAGAAAATACCGATAATGCCGCCCAGCAGACACATCACCACCGATTCGATCAGGAATTGTTTGAGAATATCCCGGCTTCTGGCACCGACTGCCATGCGCAAACCGATTTCCCGGGTGCGTTCCGTGACCGAAACCAGCATGATATTCATAATGCCGACCCCGCCGACGACCAGCGACAGCAGCGCCACGCCGAGCAGCAGGTTATTCATCAGTGTCGAGGTCTTATTCATCATTTTCATAAAGTCCGAGGCACTGCGGATGCGGAAGTCATCATCCTGCGCCGCCACCAGTTTGTGCCGTTCCCGGAGCAAAGCGGCGATCTCCTGCTGCGCCTGATCTATTTTGGCAGGGCTGGAGGCGGCAAAGGCGATCTGGTCGATGTAGGTGAATTTGGGGATCACCAGTTTGTCGCTGGTCATGGAACTGTCCTGCTCCGGATAAAACGCCACGCCGCTGACCGGATAACGGTCGCCCGGACGGGTGGAGAGCGTACTGGTCGTACTGGTGGGAGAGCCGCTGCGCAAACCGGTGATCCGCATCCGCATGGTCGTCCACGGGATGAGAATGATATCGTCTTCATCGGTGCCCATCATATTGGCGCCTTTGCTTTTCAATATCCCGATGACCCGGAAAGTGGAGTTGTTGATCCGCATTTCGCAGTCAAGCGGCGAAATACCGCCGAAAAGTTCTTTGACCACCGTGGAGCCGACGACACAGACCCGGGAGTTGCGGTTGACTTCGGCTTCGGTAAACGCTCTGCCTTCGGCGATCTCCCAGTCCCGGATGGCGAAAAACGAGGGCGCCACACCGTACATCTGGTTGGGGATCCAGTTTTCAGAACCGAAAATCGCCTGCGCCGTGGAGGATCTCACCACCGGAGAAACCAGCGCCACACTTGGACACTCCCGCAGGATCGCTTCGGCATCAGCCGGCAGCAGTGATGCCCAGGAGTTGGTGCCGCCTTTGATCCCGGCGACCCGGCGGACTCCGGGGTAGATGATGCCGGAACCGGCACCCATGCGTTCAATGGTCGTGCGGATGGCGGTGGAGGAACCGGCACCGATTTCCATCATGGTTATCACCGCCCCGATACCGATGATGATGCCGAGCATGGTCAGCATGGTACGGGTGGGGTTGCGTTTGAGCGAAACCAGTGCCATGATGATGGTATCAAACGTATTCATTGGGCGATACCTCCTTCAAAAAGTCCGGAAACGATCTGACCGTCACTCATGCAGATCGTCCGTTTGGCATAGCGGGCGATCGCCTGGGAGTGGGTGACCAGAATAACGGTGATCCCTTCGGCGTTGAGTTTTTCAAACATATTCATCACCTCCACGCTGGTGTGGGAATCGAGGTTGCCGGTCGGTTCGTCGGCGAAAATCACCGGCGGGCGGTTGATGAGCGCCCGGGCGATCGCCACCCGCTGCTGCTGACCGCCGGAGAGTTGTGAGGGATGGTGTCCGGCACGGTCGGCAATGCCGACGGCTTCCAGAGCTGCCAGCCCCCGGCGGCGGCGTTCGGCGTGGCTCAAAGATCCGGCGGTGTAGGATAGCGGCATGATGACGTTTTCCAGTGCCGTGGTACGGGGCAGCAAATTGAAACTCTGAAAGACAAATCCGATCTGCCGGTTGCGTACTCCGGCACGGATATCGCCGTCGGCGCGTCCGAGTTCCTGACCGTCAAAGAGGTAATCCCCGGCCGAGGGGCGGTCAAGACAGCCGAGAATATTCATCAGCGTACTTTTGCCCGAACCGGACGCTCCCATCAGGGCGACATATTCGCCGCGTTCGATGGTGAGCGATACATTTTTCAGCACCGAAATAAATTCGTCGCCCAGCGGGTAATTTTTGACGATATTGTGCAGTTCGATGAGAGCCATAGTGCGCGGACTCCTTACTGACCGGATTTCTCACTGCGGGCGCGGTTGGCGGCACTGCCGCCGCCCCGGGGACCTTTTCTTTCCGGCGTGGGCATGAAAGGACTTTTGCCGGGTTCGCTGCCTTTGGCTTCAATTTTTTTCTCGGTGACACCGAATACGATCTCGTCACCGGTTTTCAGTTCGGATTCGAGCAATTCGACCATCACCCCGGCGTTAAGACCGGTTTTGACTTTGACCGGACGGAGGAAACTGCCTTCGGCGACCCAGACGTAACGGCTGGAACTGTCAAGCGTCTGCTCCCGGAATTCCGGCGCAATAAAGCGGGCTTCCGGTCTGAAGCGCAATGCCGAATTGGGGATGACCTGAACATTGTTCCGGCGGGCGCGGATGAATTTGACGTTGGCAGTCAGGTAGGGCAGCAGTTTGCCGCTGGAGTTATTGGTATCGACTTCGACGATGTAGGTGACGACGTTCTGGGACATGGTGGCATTGAGGCGGATTTTTTTGACCGTGCCGTGAAAGACATCCCGGGGAAAGGCGTCAATGGTGAATTCCACCGGCATCCCGGTTTTGATGCTGCCGATGTCAGCTTCATTGACGGAGACCCAGACCTGCATCTGTTTGAAATCTTTGGCGATCAGGAAAATATTGGAAACATTCATACTGGAAACCACCGTCTGACCGATGCTGACCCGGCGGTCGATGATGATGCCGTCCACCGGAGAGGTGATAACGCAGTAATTCATATTGCGCCGGGCTTTGACCAGCGCCGCTTCGGCGATGGCGAGCTGGGCATTGGACTGCTCCAGTTTGGCTTTGGCGGCGGCGAGGTCGGCCTGGGCGGCCAGATAAGTGGCTTTGGCGGCGACGTGGGCGCTCTGGGAAGTGGCACGGGTGCGGTAAAGTTTGTCCGCTGAATTCCAGTCGAATTCGGCACGGATCAGGGCGGCTTCGGCTTGACCGATAGCGGCGTTGGCGGCGGCGATCTCGGCTTGCGCCTGTTTTTTCTGGGCCTCCCGTTCCCGCAGTTCGGCGGCGTAGAGTTCATCGTCGATCCGGGCGAGGATGTCCCCGGCTTTCACCCGGGAGCCGTAGTCCACGGTTTTGCCGGTGATATCGGTGCCGAAAGACATGATTTTGCCGGTGACCTGGGCGCCGACGGTGACCAATTCTTCAGGTTCGACGGTTCCGGAAGCGCTGATGGAACTGACCAGATCGCCGACGGCGACTTTTTCGGTTTTGAACGTGTAATTTTCCTCCTCACCGGCGAAATAGCGGTAAGCAAACCAGGCGATAGCGGCAATCACTGCCAGTACCAGTGCCGGAACGGCGAATTTGATGATTTTTTTCATATATGGCTCCAAATTTTTATGATAAAAACTGTTATTTCCTGCTTAAATTAACGTAAGTCTGCCCGTTTTTATTTCATATCAAAGTGTTTTTGCCGTAACGCTACAGCGTGATTGCAGGTCAGGGCATCGACTCCGGCAGCTGCCATTGCCAAGCCCAGTTCATCACTGCTGACGCCCCAGCAGACCACCCGCAATCCGGCACGGTGCAGCTCCTGCACAAATTCCCGGTCAGCGGCAAAGTCGGCTTTGAAACTGATCCCGCATTGCAGCGGCGCAAGCAGTTTTACTACTTCAGCAGGTGCCGGAAATCTGCCGAATTCCCGGCGCAGATCGGTGAGCAGTACCCGCGGCAGGTCGGGGAAGTGGTCTGCCGCCTGCCGGATGGTGTCTTTTTCAAACGAACTGATGGAAAAACGGTTTCTGCCGGGAAATTCATCCAAAATCTGCCGGGCAAACGGCAGGATCGTCGGAGCGCCTTTCATTTCGATCTGCAAATGTTTGTTTTCACCGAGCAGAGCCAGAGCTTCGGCAAACAGCGGGATATCGTGGTACTTGAGCAGTTCCGCAAGCGGCTGATCTGCCACTGCCAGCGGCACTTGGGCGATGCGCTCCAGAGTTTCGTCATGAAAACAGATGACCTGCTTATCGGCGGTCAGCCGCAGATCCAGCTCGATGCCGTCGGAATCTCGCTCCATTGCCAGCTGAAATGCTTCCAGGGTGTTTTCCGGAGCATCGTCCGATTCGCCGCGGTGTGAAAGAAAAAGTGTCCCCATCGGTAATGTATCTCCTTATGCAAAAATACAACGTATTTAATATACCATCTGCGGCAGTGGATTTCAAAGATTTCAAGTTGAAAAAAATGCTTTTTGACGGTATATTATAAGATTTACATTAAAAGTGACCGAATTTGTTTTATCCAAAGAGGCAAAGGAGCAAAAAAGTGTTGGATTTTATTTCAGTAGGGCTGATCGCCGCCGGTGGACTGCTGGCGCTGATCTGCGGAAAAAAAGCCCGGCCCGCCACGCTTTCCGGCATAACATTTCTGATCGCCGGAGTGGTGCTTTCAGGAGTCGAGCTGGTAACTGAACTGCAGGCGTGGACAGGTAAAATAGCGCTGAACTGGTTCCAGTTCCCGGTGCTGGTGCTGGCACTGGCGGCGGCGCTCTATTCGCCGGGGTATCTGCACGGCCACGGCAGCGACCGGAGCAATGTCTACTGGTTCTTTTTCAATATCACCGTGGCGGCGATGCTGATGGTCACCCGGATAACCCAGATGTGGACGCTGTGGAGTGCGGGGATCGCCCTGAAAGGGTTGGTATTCATGCTGGCATGGGAGATCATGGGTGCGGCAAGTTTCGCTCTGGTGATGTTTGACCGTCATTCGCAGACTGCCCGCCGTGCCGGTTGGATCTATATGGCGGCGTGTCACGCCGGCGGTGCGCTGCTGATCCTGTTCTTTCTCTTTCCCGATCGCGGCTTGCTCTCATTTTTCCTGGCGTTGACCGGATTCGGCTTGAAAATCGGCTTCCCGCTGCTGCATATCTGGCTGCCCGATGCCCACCCGGCGGCTCCGGCTCCGGTATCGGCATTGATGTCCGGGGCGATGATCGAACTGGGATTTCTGGGACTGATCTCGCTGGCGGTACTGCCGGGGGATATGGCGGTTTTCCGATGCGCCGGCTGGACACTGCTGATCCTGGGGGTGTGCGGAGCGCTGGGCGGAATAATTTTTGCCCTGCCGCAGAACAACCTCAAACGGCTGCTGGCGTACTCAAGTATCGAAAATATGGGGCTGATCTCGATCGCATTTGCATTGGGACTGCTGGGCAGATATTACCGGATCCCGGCAATGGAGATCGCCGGATTTGCCGGGGCGGTGCTGCATGTGCTGAACCATGCACTGCTCAAAGGCGGACTCTTTCTCTGCGCCGGATCGGTGCTGAAAAGCACCGGCACGCTGGAAATGGACAAACTCGGCGGCATGATGCGCCGCACTCCGGCGACCGGAACGGCATTCACCCTGCACGCCGCCGGGATCTGCGGACTGCCGCCATTCAACGGATTTGTCAGTGAATTTCTCATCTATTTTGCCGCATTCAACGGCATCACTGCCGGCAGCGGCGTATTGCCGGCGGCGGCGACGCTGGTGCTGATCTCGGTTGCCCTGACCGGCGGTATCGCAACGGCGGCACTGGTAAAAGCCGTCGGTGCCGTTTTCCTCGGCGAACCGCGCTCGGCAGCGGCAGTCGAAGCCCGGGAAGTCAGTAAAACGATGGTCATGGTGCAGTTCGCACTTTTTGCACTGTCACTGCTGATGGTGGCGGCAACGCCGTGGATCTTGCAGCTCTGGGGCGGCGATGAATTATCTGTTATCACTGCCAAAGTGGCATGGGCAAGTGTCGGCGTGACGGTGCTGATCCCCGCACTGCTGTTTATCCAGAAATGCTGCTGCCGCCGGGGTATCCGCCGCAGTATCACCTGGGATTGCGGTTATGCCGCCCCGGATGCCCGCATGGAGTACACCGGCACGGCGTTTACCCAGCCGTTGAGTGATCTTTTCAATCCGGTGCTGAAAGTCAAAAAAGAGCTGGTCAAACCCGAAGGCATTTTCCCGGAACGTGCCGGTTTGAAAGAGAGCGTCGCTGACGGCGGGGTACGCAATTTCTGGTCGCCGCTGACCGGACTTGTCAATAAGATCGCTGCGAAAAGTCACCGTTTGCAGTCCGGCAGTCTGCATTTTTACATCCTGCTGGTGCTGCTGGCACTGGTGGCGATGCTGGTGTATGCGATGGTCAGAGGGTAAGGAGGTAACGATTATGGATAATCAACTCGTCCGTTTTACCGTTTTTTATGCGGCATCACTGCTGTTGTGTCCGCTGCTGGCAGGGGTGATCAACAAGGTCAAAGCCTTTTTTGCCGGTCGCCGCGGGGTGCGGGTGCTGCAGTTGTACTGCGATATATTCAAACTGCTGAAAAAAGAGCGTGTCCACAGCCGCAGTGCCTCGTGGCTGCTGCCGCTGGCTCCGGTGGCGACCCTGGCGCTGACGATGGGAGCGCTGCTTTTTCTGCCGCTGGGCACGGCGGGTTCTCCGCTGGGATTTGCCGGGGATGCGGTACTTTTCTTTTATCTGCTGGCAACGGCAAGATTTCTGACGGTGCTGGCGGCGCTGGAGACCGGCTCCAGTTTTGAAGGCATGGGCGCCAGCCGGGAGGTGCAGTTTGCCGCACTTGCCGAAAGTACGGTTTTTGCGATGCTGGCACTGCTGGCGATGGTCTCCGGTTCCGTCGATCTGGCGGGCATGTTGAGTATTGCTGTGATCGAGCCGGCATCCTGGATGCATACGGCGGCGGTGGTGCTGGCGGCGGCGGCATTTTTCATCGTGCTGCTCTGCGAAAACTGCCGGGTGCCGTTTGATGACCCGGAAACCCATTTGGAACTGACCATGATCCATGAAGCGATGGTGCTGGATTACGGCGGGCCGGATCTGGCGGCGGTCTTTTACGGTGCGGTGCTGAAATTGTGGCTCTTTGCCGTATTCTTTGTCTCCATGCTGCTGCCCGGAGCGCTGTTGGACAGCTGGCAGGGCATGATTTATCTGACCGGCGGAGTATTTGTCACTGCGGCGGTCGTGGGTATTGTGGAATCAAGTATGGCGAGAAGCCGTTTTCTGAAAGTACCGCAACTGCTCGCCGGAGCGACGGTGATGGTGCTGGTGGCGGTAATGTTGTGGATATTTTTTGCCGGAGGTGCCAAATGAATTCGTGGGTGGTAATGATCCCGGTCGTACTGCTGTTGAGCTGTCTGCTGCTGGCGGTGTCGAGCCGGATGCTGCATCTGATCCGGATGGTGGCGTTGCAGGGAGTGTTATTGGGGATATTGCCGCTGGTGATTTCCGGCAGTATCGAATTCAGCCATTGGCAGGCGGCGGCGGTCAATCTGGCGGTGAAAGGGGTGCTGCTGCCGTATCTGCTGCTGCGGGCGATGAAAAAAGCGCAGATCCAGCGGGAACTGGAACCGTTGATCGGTTACTCTTTTTCTGCGGTGGTGGTACTGATTTTCAGCGGAGTCGGTTTCTGGATCGCCACACAATTGCCGGGATTGCCGCAGCAGGGGACGTTGATCGCGGCGGCGGCGTTTACGGCACTGTTGACCGGATTATTCATCGTTGCCGCCCGGAAAAAGGCGTTGACGCAGGTGATCGGATTTCTGATTTTTGAAAACGGTATTACGCTGTTCGGGCTGGGGCTGATGCGCCACCACAGCATGATCGTCGAATTGGGGATATTGCTCGATGTTTTCGTACTGGTCTTTATCATGGGTATCACCGTGTGCCAGATCAACCGGGAATTTTCCCACATTGACGCGGATAAATTGAGATCACTGGGTGATGCGGACGAAAATCAGGAGGAAAAAGCATGATCGTGGCGGTATTGATGCTGCTGCCGTTTCTGGCGGCATTGGCAATGTGGTTGTTGCGCGGCAGATTGTGCCGGAGTATTCTGATTCCGGCGGCGCTGATCCAGGCGGTTCTGGCGGCACGGCTGCTCGGTTGCGGCGAAGTGATGCTGCAGCTCGGCGGCGTGAAATTCGGCAGCACCGCCGGCGACATCGGCAAATGGGTGCTGATGATAACGTCGGTATTGTTTGTACTGGTTTCGCTCCAGCTGCCGGCATGGCTGACTGCTGACGGCAAAGCCGGAAAAGTGCGCCACGGTGAAACCGGGATGCCGGGGTATTTGCTGGCGACTCTGGTGCTGGTCTTTGTCGGGACGATGAATCTGACCGCATTGGCACGGGATTTCGGTATGCTCTGGGTGGCGGTCGAAGCGACGACGCTCGCCAGTGCGCCGCTGATCAATTTTCACCGTTCCAAAAGCTCGCTGGAGGCGATGTGGAAGTATCTGCTGCTCTGTTCGCTGGGTATCGGTTTGGCATTGTTCGGTACGATGCTGTTGAGTGCCGGCCTGCCGGCGGGGGCAGCGCTGGATTTCGATGCGGTCACGGCGGTCGATCCGCAGTGGTTCAAAGCGGCATTCATATTCTGCTTTGCCGGGTACGGGCTTAAAACCGGTTTGGCGCCGTTTCACTCGTGGCTGCCGGATGCCCACAGCGAAGCTCCGGCGCCGGTATCGGCACTGCTTTCAGGTTCACTGCTCAACTGCGCTCTGATCGGGCTGCTGCGCATCCGGGATGCCGCTCCGGAAAAATTGCTGGGATTCTGCAACGGATTTTTCATCTGCTTCGGGATGCTGTCGCTGGTGATCGCCGCATGTTTCATCATCAAACAGAAAGATTTCAAACGGATGCTTGCCTACTCCAGTGTGGAACACATGGGGTTGATCGCATTGATGTTCGGCTTTATGCTGCCGGAAGCGGCAAAGATCCACATGCTGTTTCACTCCATGTGCAAAATGATGCTCTTTCTGATCGCCGGCAATCTGGTGCTGGCATACGGTGTGCGCCGGGTGGATGCGGTGCGGGGGGCATTCAGCCGCTTCAAACGCAACGGCAAACTCTGGCTGCCGGGGGTGCTGCTCCTGTGCGGCGTGGTGCCGTCGCCGCTGTTTTTCACGGAATGGGCATTGGTACAGCGGGCGGGATTGCTGACCGGCGGGATCGTATTGTTGCTGTTGCTGGTGATATTCTGTGCGATGAGCGATATCGTGCTGAAAATGAGCATGGGCGATGCCGATGAGCCGGAGCTGCCGGAAATCGACGCCGCCGCCGAAAAACTGACGGTGATCCCGGCGTTGACGATGGTTCTGGTCATGGGCAGCGGATTGTGGTTTTGTGCGCAGGTGTTCCTGAGTCTGATAAATTGAGGGAGTGCGGAATTTTATGGAGAGTAAATTTTTATTTCTTGCCAACGGCACTGCCGCACCGTTTGCCGCGGTGCCGGAGAGTGGATTCGATCAATTCCGCACGGCGGTTTTGGAAAAAGTGGCATCCGGCTGCCGGGTCATGGCGTTTTTTGCCGTTCCCGGCGGGGAAAACAGTTATCAGTTGATCGCCGTGCTGGGGGATCCGTCGCAGCACGGTTTGCTGGCGGCGCGGAGCAGTGTGACGGAAAAATTTGCCAGTTTGACGGCGGAGTGTCCGTCATTCAACCGTTTTGAACGGGAGATCTGGGAAAATACCGGATTGCTGCCGGAAAATCATCCGTGGCTCAAGCCGCTGCGGTTCAAACACGCCGATCCCGGTGTGACCGGATATTTCGGTATGAAAGGCGATGCGGTGCATGAAGTCGCCGTCGGACCGGTACACGCCGGAGTTATTGAGCCGGGACACTTCCGCTTCGAGTGCATGGGTGAAGATGTCTATTCACTGGAAATTTCTCTCGGCTATCAGCACCGGGGAATTGAAAATATGCTCCTCAACGGACCTGATGCCAGAACCGCCCATCTGCTGGAAACCGCCGCCGGGGACAGTTCGATCGCAGCGGCGGTCAATTACGCTCAAATCGCAGAAGCACTGGGCGCGGCGGAGCCGGATAAAGCGGCATTGAAAATGCGGCAGATCGCATTGGAACTGGAACGGTGCGCCAACCACATCGGGGATCTCGGTGCGCTTGCCGGGGACGTGGCGTTTCTGCCGACGGCGAGTTTCTGCGGCAGGATCCGGGGCGAATATCTCAATATGACCGCTGAATTCTGCGGCAACCGTTTCGGGCGCACTTTTGTGGTTCCCGGCGGCATCCGGTATCAGGTCACGGCGCAGCGGGCGGAAAAAGTCCGGCAGTGGATATTGCGTGTGGCACCGGAATTGTGGAACGCTCTGGAGCTGATGTTTGATTCGCCCACGGTGCTTGACCGTTTCGAAAACACCGGCAATGTGGATAAAAATACTGCGCTCGCTCTCGGTTTGACCGGGGTGGCGGCACGGGCAAGCGGTCTGACGCCGGATGCCCGCCGGGATTTCCCGGTGAACGGCGCTGCGGCGGAGCCGGTGGGATTTGCCGGTTGCGGTGATGTTTTTGCCCGGGCAAAAGTGCGGTATCTGGAGTTGAAAAAGAGCCATGAATTTCTGCTGGCGGCGCTGGCGGAAATTACCGGTGAAGTTCCCGGTGTGCCCCGGAGTAACTGGAGTGCCGCCGCCGATATGATCGCCGTTTCGGTCACTGAAGCGTGGCGCGGCGAATTGTGCCATGTCGCCGTGACCGGTTCCGACGGGAAGTTCCGTACTTACAAGATCGTCGATCCCTCGTTCCACAACTGGGAAGGTCTGGCGATGGCACTGCGGGGCGAACAGATCTCCAATTTCCCGATCTGCAATAAAAGTTTTAATTTGTCCTACTGCGGACACGATCTCTGAAAGGAAATGCTGCCATGTTGAAATCATTGAAAGCCAGATTGTTTCAGGGACACCGCACCGGGAAATTCCCGACTTCCGCGCCGCCGGCACTGCCGGAAAATTTCGCCGGCCGCCCGGAGATCGACCCCGGTAAACCGGTCGATGCGGCGGCGGTGGAGAGCGTTTGTCCGACTCATGCGGCACAAGTTGCCGGCGGCAAACTTGCCATTGACACCGGCAAATGTATTTTTTGCGGTAAATGCGCCGAAGTCTGCGATGCGGTGAAATTCGGCAAAGAATACCGGATGGCGGTGATGCAGAAAAGCGATTTGATCTCCGACGGTACTCCGTATACTCCGCCGGTGCCGCAGCAAAATGCACTGGCAGAATTGTGCGGCAGATCATTGAAGATCCGGCAGGTTTCCGCCGGAGGCTGCGCCGCCTGTGAATTGGACTTCAACGTTTTGAATACGCTCGCCTGGGATATGGGCAGATTCGGTATCCAGGTGGTCGCTTCGCCGCGCCACGCCGACTGCATCCTCGTCACCGGGCCGGTCAGTCAGAATATGCTTTTGGCTCTGAAAAAAACTTACGATGCCGCCCCGCGCCCGGTCTGGGTGATCGCCTGCGGCAGTTGTGCGGTTTCCGGCGGTATTTTTGCCGGTTCGCCGGAAGTCAATGACGGTGTGGACAGCGTATTGCCGGTAGATTTGTATATCCCCGGCTGTCCGCCGCATCCGTCCACCGTACTGGAGGGAATCATGCGTTTGATGGGTCAAAAAACTGGAAAAGAGGTAAAAGCATGAAAAATGAGGGGTTTTCAAGCAAAATCGGTTTTATTCTCGCTGCCGCCGGTTCGGCGGTGGGGCTGGGCAATATCTGGCGTTTTCCGTATCTGGCGGCACAATATGGCGGCGGGATCTTTCTGCTGACTTATCTGGTGCTGGTGCTGACATTCGGCTATGCCCTGCTGATTTCAGAAATCGGCATCGGCAGAATGACCGGCAAAAGCCCGATCGGTGCTTTCCGGGAGCTGTGCGCCGGGAAAAAATCTTTTCTGGGTTCCGTGCGTCTGGGCGGCTGGATCAATGCGGTCGTGCCGATGATAATTCTGCCGTATTACTGCGTGATCGGCGGCTGGGTGACCAAATATGTGGTGGCGATGGCAACTAATCCGGTTTCCACCTTTCACCAGTCCAATTCCGGAGCTTCGGCAGAATATTTTGTCAAATTCATCACCGATCCGTGGAATTCGACGCTGTTTTTCCTGCTTTTTATGCTCATTACCACGCTGGTCGTCGCCTGCGGAGTGGAAAAAGGTATCGAGCGTTTCAATAAAATCCTCATGCCGGCGCTGATACTGTTGATCATCGGCATCTGTGTTTACTGCATGTTTCTGCCCAATGCAAAAGCCGGATTCACCTACTATCTGAAACCGGATTGGTCAAAATTCAGCTATATGACCGTGGTGGCGGCGATGGGACAGCTGTTTTTTTCGCTTTCGATCGCAATGGGGATCATGGTCACTTACGGGACGTATATGCGTAAGGACGACAATGTGGTTTCCTGTGTGAATCATGTGGAATTATTTGATACCGGGGTGTCGTTTCTGGCGGGATTGATGATTATTCCGGCGGTGGTGGCATTTGGCGGTGAAGCGGCGGCGAATAACTCCGGTCCCGGCTTGATTTTCGTTATCATGCCGCAGGTGTTTGCCGGTTTTACCGGCGGCGGGATCGTCGGGGTGGTATTCTTTGTGCTGGTATTGTTTGCGGCGGCGACGTCGGCGGTTTCGCTGATGGAAACCAACGTGCATACCATCAGTCAGGAGTTGAAAATTTCCCGCAAAAAAGCGATGCTGTGCGTCATCGGTGAAGTTATCTGCATCGGCGTTATCACCGTGCTGGGATACAGCGTGCTGAAAGAAGTCCACCCGCTGGCGTTTATTGAGAAATACCGGAATATGGATATTCTGGATACGCTGGATTTCATCAGCAACAGCGTGCTGATGCCGATCGGGGCGATCTTTACCACGGTGCTGGTGGTGGCGGTGATCGGTCTGGAGAAATTCTCCGGTCAGATCAAAACCGGCGGCAAGTGGCGGCGGCAGTTCACGTTTCAATTCTGCATGAGTGTCATCGTCATCCCGTGCCTGTTGATCGTGCTGCTCAATGCGGTCGGCGTGCTGAAGTAAGACAATATTGCGATTTTCGACACAAAAGCATTTGCATTTTGGTCATAACGGGGTTATATTAAACGTATAACCCGAAAATATCGGGCGGTTAGCTCAGTTGGTTAGAGCGCTGCTTTCACACGGCAGAGGTCACGTGTTCGAGTCACGTACCGCCCACCATCCTTCGCTAAAGCTACGGATGGCAAGCCGTCAGGCTTGCTATTCGTAGATTTTTTTTGCTTGCAAAAACAAGCGGAGTGCAACGGAGCGTGCGAAGGATGCCCTCCAAAGCCTTGGCGACGGAGGGCTGAACGGCTCAGCATCTCATCCGCACATATGCTTTTTGTAAGCCAGTCTTGCTATTCGTAGATTTTTTTTGCTTGCAAAAACAGGCGGAGTGAAACGAAGCGTGCGAAGCCTGCCGCGGCGTAGAGTTGCGCAGCAACCCGAAGCTAGGCAATACGGCACAGATTTACAGTCTGCAACGGCGGCACAATCACACAGAGGATAATGATCCCGACGATCCCCAGCAGAATCAAAAGCAATGTCCCGGCGTTATTCATTATTCACCTCTCAATACCGGTTGCTTGCAAAGTTCACGCTGTTTTTTATAATCTATGTTGGCTGCGTGAAACGGCGGCATATCGCCGGTTTCAATGGTTATTTCCCCGGTAGTTGTATTTATGCGGGAAATTTTATCCGTTTCGTGAATCCGGATGGTGCTTAAATCTGCATTGGTCTCTATATAAAAACCACATATTGTTTTTGCATTACGCGGATAGTAACGTTTCACCCGTTCAAAATGCTGCCGCAGAATCTTACCGTCTTGGATTGAAAAAATGATCAGACAAACATCTACCTCATCAGAATCGAGGATATCGTATTCGTATGTTATCCAGCGGTCACTGTTGGGAATGGGAATCGCCTTTTTAACATTTGTCCACGCCAAACTCGGAAAATGCTCCATTGCCCATATCGTTTTTTCAGAGTCTTGCGTAATTGCCGCATAGCGGGAATAACCAAAATAATCAACAATTTTTGCATCCGGCGAAAAGCCAATCACAAAAAAGTTCAATCTTTTATCGTAATGCACGATCTGTTCGTATACCTTGCCGTTTGAATCAGCCCGTGCGCCGATCACTTCCTGCGAAACAGTCTCGTAACTGTAAGGCACAAGGATACATCCGCTGCCAAACAGCGCAAGATGCATCGAAATTGAAAGCAATATTATTTTTTTGGTGTTATCCATTTCTTTTTGTTTTCGCTTGTTTGGAAAGAATAAATCAAAAAAGTTCATAAAATGATTAAATATCCTCTTTCTTTTTCAGTCTGCGTTTATACATCCGCTCCGAAAAGCCGCCATTGTTATCAAAGTCGGCGGCGAGTCGGGCAAGTTGACGGTCAAGCAGAAAACAGGCGGTGTCAAGCAAAAGCAATACCCCGTTTGCGGCGATGACGGACTGTAACGGACAATTACGGACATCTGCGGACGAGACAGCATCATAAAGTTTTGCCCATTGGATAAAATTTCTGAAATCTTCCATTGAACTTATGCGGCGACGGATAAATTTCTGTGCCAGCGGGTGATCTTTTGCCCATTGCGGACAGGAGTGCTGCCGCAAATAATCTTCATAATCAAGGCGCAACTCTTCAAGGGAAGCTCTTGCGACATTGGTCAACTTCAATTCCGTTTTTTTGCTCGTTGCCGAAGCGACCGAACCTTCCGCAATATTCTGCACTCCGGAACGCGCTGCTTGTACCATCTGGTCGGTCGTTCTTGAGTTTTTAGGGATATACAGTTCAACAAAACGGACGGTAATATCAAAGCAGAGCTGTGCCAGCTGAAAAGATTTCAATTTGCGATAGCCACCGTGCGGGAATAAAAGCTGTTTATTGTCTTCCATGTCGGTATGTGTCCGTTGCTGTCCGTTGCTGTCCGTTTTTTTGTCCGTTTTGAGTGTCCGCAATTGTAAGTTTGCGCTATGCCATAAAATAATACCGTAAGCAATAAATTTCAAATATGGGCAGTCAATTTTTTTTATGTTGGGACTTTTCCTTTTGGGATACATTTGCAGAGGGCGTTAGCCTTTTTACAGAATGGGAATTTCGAGCGTAGCGGATTACAGAAATATGAACAGCCGACCAAAGTTTTCTGCTTGATCGAGAATTTGGAAGATTTTTTCTCTGAAATAAAATCATCATCCTCGTTGATGAAGCAACCGGAACGCATTAAACCCATTGTGGCAGAACCTTTATCAAACGGCACTTTTGAGATTTCGCCTTTGAATGGCGGTGTGCCGGCGGCGGTAACGACTTATCCGGAAAAGATTCACAAAATTTTTGACATTGTGCGGTTTTTTACTTGCAATTTTCAGGATTGTTGGTTATACTAATGACAACCGAAAATTTCTTTATAATACGGACCGGCGGGCATTGGAAAATGGTTTTCCGGTGCGCAGGTCTGACAACAGGGGAGAACACGGATATGAAAAATTGCAAAAAAATCGCATTGCTGCTGGCGTTGTCGGCGGTATTTTCTTTGGGAGCCAAAGATATTTTTGTCTCTCTGGCCACCGGAAAAAACAAAAATCCCGGAACTGCCGATGCTCCGTACAAAAATCTTTGGAAAGCTCTCAGTGTCGCTCAAGTCGGGGATGTCATCCATGTCGCCGAGGGCAATTACCCCGGCAGAATGAAATGCGGCTGGTTCAAAATGGATAAACCGGTTTCGATTTTCGGCGGTTACTCATCCGATTTCAGCAAACGTGATCCGCTGACCTACAAAACCATGTTTCAGCCCAAAAATGAACACAACGACAAAAAATCCGGTGCTTTGGGACTGCTTCATCTCGAATTTGACAAATCGCCGATGACCGCCCCCAAAGGCTTCAATATCGTTATCGACGGTCTGATTTTCGATGACGGTTTTGCCTCCAGTTACCATGCGGTCAAGGGCAAACCCGCCGGTCTGGATACCGGAATGTGGCTGGAAGGTCCGGCGAAAAATAAAGCCGACAAATTCCCCAGTGCCAACCGTTACAGCATTTATTCCGCCACTGCTTCCCGCGGCGAAGGCAATATCACTATCAGCAACTGCACGTTTGTCAACGGTTCAAATTACGCCGTCAACCTCAACTGGTACAAAGGCAATGTCGCTATTTTGAACAACGTTTTCTGCAACAACCGGATGCTTGCGATCAACGTCACTTGCTCCAACGGCAGCGGGACGGTCGATTGGGAATGTGCCTATAACACCATTCTGTTCACCTGGAGCCGCCTCAACGACCTCGCCGATATGGGTTTTGCCATCCGCAACAACACCAATTGCAACGCCAATATCCACAATAATATCATCGGTTTGAATGTCCTTACCGGCTACGATAACACCAAAGGCAATCCCAAACAGAAAAAGACCAAACTTGACAATAATATCTTTTTCCTGAACCGGGAATCCGACGTCCAGATGACCATGTCGCCGTCCGTTGTCAAAGTCCGGGTCGATTCGTTTGAAGATCTGGAGGAAGTCGACGGTATTGAGTCCATCGAAGGCAATATCGACCTTAAAGATCCGGCGGTTTTCAAAGGACGGATCAACGCCCAGTACCTCAATGCGTTCCTGTCCATGAAGTATTCCGAGAAAACCAAACTTGATCCGGGCAAATGCAACGCTCTGCGCAGCGTACTCGGTTTGCCGCTGCAGGGAACCATCACCACCAAAGTCGATATGTACGCCAACCGCTATCCGCAATCTGACGCATTGAAACTGTTCGGTGCCGTCGCCGGTTACGGCGCCCAGCTGCCCAAATAATGGAGCGCCGGACATTCTGAGAACTGCGCCCGGGGAAGATCAACTCACACCGTGAGGATTTCTTCTCCGGGCTTTTTCTGTCTGATGGAGCATCTGCGAACTGCACATCCGGTGCCGGGGTGAAATAAAACGGTCAGCAAATCCGTTATACCGTTGTCTGAACCGTAACGTATCAACCAAAGGAGGGGGCTGTGAAATACCGGATTTGTGTTGTTTTTGCCGTGCTGCTGAGTTGTTTTGTCCTGCATAGTTCATGGGCGTCAGAGTGCAGTGATGCCGGAGCATGCACGCTGCCCGGAGCTTCCGGCGGCGCAGTCAGCGGAGTGTTGTCGCCGGTCGGTGAAAACTCCATCGCCAAAATCAAACAGCCGCCCCGGTTGACGACTTTAAAAGGCAAAAATATCGCTGTGGTCGGCGGCAGTTTCATGGCTGCAGTGACCCATGCGGAGATCAAGCGGCTGATTTTGAAACATTACCCGACTGCCAAAGTCCTGGTATTAAGCGAAATCGGTTCCGCAGGCCCCTGGCCCGGTCCGGGGGTGGTGCGCCGTCAGAAAGATGAGTTCGTCAGGAAGTTGAAAGAGCTGAAAATCGATGCGGTCATTTCCGGCAATGGCGGGTGCGGTTTGTGTACGCCCAAAGAGATGGGTTCCTGCATCGCCGCCGAGTACAATGGGATCCCGGCGGTGATGATCTCCGCTCCCGGATTTACCGCTCAGGCGAAACGGTGCGCCCGAATCGCCGGAGTTGCGGTGCCGCGGATCGCCGTCTATCCCGGCGCTTTTGCCAGCCACAGCCGGGAGGAATTGGTGAAAAATACCCGGGAAGTCCTCTGGAAACAAATCGTTTCAGCGTTGACGACCCCGATTTCAGAGCAGGAATTGCAAGCCGCCGCACCCAAAAATCCGGCTGGAGAAATCGTTTTTACCGGCGATGTGGACGAAGTCAACGAATTTTTCTCCCGGCAGGGATGGACGGACGGGTTGCCGGTGATGCCGCCGACAGCGGCAAAGGTGAATGAGTTTCTGAAATACACGCCGCTGCCGCCGGATACCGTGATCGCCGCCATTCCGCCGTCATACCGCAAAGCCACCGTCCGTCTGGTCGCCGTCAACGGCGCCATGTCCGGCTGCCCGCCGGAATTCATGCCCATTCTGGTCGCATTCACTCAAGCTATGGCTGACGGAAATTTCCGCCGCACTCTGGCAAGCACCCACGCCTGGACGCCGTACTGCTGGCTCAACGGCCCATTGGCACGGCAATTGGAACTGGATTGCGGACAGGGCGCGATCTCCAACCGCCGCAACGCCCGAATCGGACGTTTCATCAACCTTGCCATGCTGAATCTCGGCGGATATTACATCAAAGAAAACCGCATGGGGACATTCGGCTACCTGATGCCGTGGTGTCTGGTTGAGGATGAGGCGGCGGCGGTCAAATTGAAGTGGCGCCCGTACCACATGCAGCAGGGGTATGCACTGAATGATAACGTGCTGACCGCCGCTTCAGCACTCAACTGGGGCAATAATCTGGCTCCGGCGACCAGTGATCCGCAGAAAATCATGGAATTAATGGCGCAGGATGCGGTGGAAAAACAGCAATTTGCCCTCGGCAGCGGTACGCCGGCGGTGTTCCGCACCATGCTGATGACCGGTGCTGTCGCCCGGGATCTCGCCGGAAAATACCGCAGCAAAGAGGCGCTGGAAAACGCTTTGATCGCCACCGCACGCCAGCCGCTGGCGGCTCGGGCGTATGCCAATTACTGGGCCAATCCCGGCAGTGCATTTAATGTGGATACTTACCCGGTCAAACGGCATATTTCCCGGCTCCGCCGGGTGGAAAAAGCCCGCTTCACCGCCACGCCGCCGTGGCTGGCGTGGACGGGGCTTAAGGAAATGGAAACAGTTCCAGTTATGACCGCAGGCAAAACCGCATTGCTGATCACCGGCGATGCCGACCGCAATAAAACGATGTGCGTCCCCGGCGGCGGCTTCGCCACGGTAAAAATCCAACTGCCGGATAATTGGGATGAACTCATGCAGGCGGCAGGTTACCGCCCTTTGAAAGAGTTTTATCTGCACTCAACTCTGACTCCGGCGGCAACGCCGCAGCAGTTCCGGCATTACCGGCAGTTCCGGTGGTGATCAGGCTTTGGGGGCGGTGAAGCGCTTGAGAAATTTGGCCGCCGGACGTTCGACCAGACAGCAGACCAGCACCCCGAAAATCATCGCCGCTATGATCGAACCGGATACTGCGGCAAACGGATGATCGGCAAGAAATTGACGGCAGGCGGGGTTTTTCCAGAGCAGTGATAACATCAGGTTGCGGCAGAATACATGAGTCAGGTAGATCGAAAAAGTATACGCTGACAGCCTGACCCAGATATCCCGGTCAAGCAGCCGGGAAACGTATCCCTGTTTGAGCAGAAAAGTCACGATAAGAATGACAAAACAGGCAATGAAAATCATGTGGTTTTTGAATGACGGCTTGTGCAGCATCATGTTGTTGATGACGAAACAGAGCGTGTAGATCTCCACGGCAGTCAGCAGCAGTCTGGTGTACCACGGCAGGACAAGGGTTTGCAGTTTTTCAGCGTGGTCTTTATACCATTGCCCGATGAAATAGCCGAGCCCGATGCCGCCGATGCCCCGCAGCAAAGCGATGTTGAAAATAATTCCGCAGTTTTGGAAATGTCCGGCGATCGAGCCGTGGCGCTCCCTGATGATACAGGTATAGGCGGTAAACGCCAGTACCGCAACGGTCAGATTGACCGCTTTCGCTGAAAAATGTTTGCGGCAGTAAAAAATGAACAGCGACACCCACAGCAGGATCGAAACATACCAGTAGACCCCCAGATTGCCCGGTCTCAGCGAAAGCGGAGTGCCGGTGATATTGCAGAGCGTCAGGAAGTTCTCGTAGGGGGTGAATTTCATCTCTTTGCAGAAAAACGAGGCGGCAAAAAAGCACAGAATGGCAAAAACCGTTACCGGATAAAAACGGATGAGTTTCTTTTTGATGAAATTCCAGGTGCTTCCGGCAAAATCGCTGGTCAGCACCAGAAACACCCCGGAGAGAATGAAAAACAGATCGACAGCTTTATTTCCCTGCGCCGAAATCGACATGAACCCCCGGTACACCTCTGATAATTTGGCAAACTGCCCGAATCCGGTTTTGTTGGAAAAATGCAGCCAGACAATGGCTAAACAGCCGACGACCCGCAGAAACTCAATATTTTTTAACTTTTGCATCAATTATTCTCCCGGCAAAAAATTATGGTGACTCCGGTTTTAATGTAGCACCTGCGGACGATTTTTTCAATCCCGGCTGCTCCCGATAAGAGAAGATTATTCAGGAGAGGTCAAAAACATAAAACGATTTGATTGCACCAAACGATTTGATTGCACCCGGTGGATGCAGCGGCAACAAGTCCAAATTCTGGCGGGCGGTCACTGCATCCGCAAATCCAGTTTGAACGGGATCTCGACCTCGCTTTTCTGAAGCTCAACTCCCCGGCGCCGGGCTTTTTGCTGCTGGATGTAAATATAAAGATCGGTAATGGAAATTTCCCCCTCCCGGATATCACCGACTTCCAGACCGCCATCGGCAAGCAAAATCGCTTCGGCTTTTTCCAGTTCGCCTGAATACGCAAAGGCGTAGGCGTGGAAAAAGCGGAATACCGGGCGCTCCTGCAGATCTGACGGCAGTTTTTCCCAGAGGGCAACCATTTTTGCCGGGTCGTACTGCTGATCGACAAAGACTTTGAAACACTCTTTGACCAGCGATACATCCGCCTGTTCGTGCGTGACCAGCCGGGCATAAAGCGCCAGTGCTTCGTCCCGTTTGCCCTGTACCCGCAGAATATTCGCCCAGGCAAGCGTATTATACGCATTACGCTGTAATTCCAGTGACCGGGCAATATATTTTGCCGCAATATCATATTCAGCATCGTGGAAATAACTCAAACCGAGATGGTATTGGGTCTGCCATGATTCGGCGGCCTGCTGCAAAATTTTCCGCCACTCCGGCTGCACCAGATACGATACCGGCGCTTCATCGGGCAGGGAATTGTGCCGCAGTAATTGCAGCCACTGCGCCTGCGCCGGGGGCACTTCACCAAAATCCAGATGGGCAGCCAATTGGTGGCCCAAGCGGGCTTCTTCCAATGCGCCCCAGCCGGAACCGCGGAATATCACTTTGCCCGGCTTTCTGGCGAAACTTTCCCGGGTGCGTTCCAGTTCGGCATCCAGAATATGCTGCGGCAGAATGGCATCGACCTGCTCATTTGCCGTTGCCACCGCCTGAGACCAGGAGTTGAAAATTTTATCCGGCGCCATATTTATTGCGCCGTATGCCTCCAGATGTTCCCAGGTGGTATTGGGGGGCATCGGCAGACATTCATGCTGGGTTTTCGCCCAGCCGCCCTGAATTTCGATATAATCCGGGATTCCCGGAGCGACCAGTTTGCGCTGCCAGTGCTTGCCGCCGTTGGATTCGCCCCACACAAACAATTTGCGGCCCTGCAAACGTTTGGTCGAGGCAAACAGCATCCCGTAACCGTCCCGGTACATCACCACTTCATATTTGCGGGTGTCATCAGGGATATTGTAAAAATAATCCCGCACCGTGGCAAAATTTTCCGGATACGAGCCGTCAAATCCCTCGCCGTCAGGCAGCGGGATCCGGGACAGTGCGTGCGCCCCCCGGTCGTAAACATTGGCATAAGTATCAAACGCCGGGACGATCACCCGGCAGCCCGGCAATTGCGGCACGGCAATATTGCTCCAGAAATACATCGGAGTCACCTCATTGCGGATATTCATGACCGCCACCCGGGCAAAGAGAAAACGGGATTTTTCCGGCAGATAAAAGTCGATTTGAAACGGCACGGCACGATCCCGGACAAATTCGTAAAACCTCACTACCGGAGTGCCGTCACTATCCTGTAAAACCGCCGTGAACCGGGGCGAACAGGTCTGCTCATCATGACCCCGTCTGCCGATATTGTACTCAATGCCTCCGGCGACCCACGCATTGCGGATCGCCAGATTATTGGGCAGAAATCCGGGATTGTCCAACAGCAATTCCCGCTGTTGGACTTTATCGAACAATCCCCACAATCTGCCGCCGAGCGCCGGAATAAAAGTGGCTTTGAGGAAATCGTTTTCCAGTTCGATCGTCTCAAAGGTTATTTTTTCCGGGGCGGCATCATATTGATCCTGCATCGTGAACGGCAGCGGGTCATTGACTTTGCCGTAATTGATATACAAGCCGTCCTGATCGCTGAGATTGACACTGACTCCGGAACGGATCAGCTCACGCATGGCGGGGAATTTCCCGTCGGCACCGAGCTTAAAACCATACAAATCCCGACGGGAAACTCTGAATTCACTCATTTTATCAGCCCTGCGCCACCGCCAGTTTGATGGTTTTGTCTTCAGCGTTATAGGTCAACTCGTAACCGCCGATCGCAATCGCGGCTTTGCCGTCCCAAGCGGTCAAGCCTTCGCCGTTGACGGCGAATTTGGCGTTGGTGAAGTCGTCAATACCGGCGACCGCCGTCCACTCGGCTTTGCCTTCGGCGATGAAGTCAAACGTCGTGAAGCCGTCGGTTTCACCGTTTTCAAGGCGGTTGCCGAGATAGAAAGCGTCGTTCGCCGTGAGCGTGCAACCCTCTTTAATGACGAATTTGTCCACATAGTCGATCAAATCGGCGGTCAGGTCGGAAAGGACGTTGACCACGGTATGTTGAGCATTGTCCACTCCGGCACTGCTGACGCCGGAAAGACGTTTCATACCGGTCGTACTGTTGTAATTCAGCGTGACGGTGTCGGAAACACTGCTGTATCCGTAACGGCCACTCATAAAGACCGTATTGACCAGAGCGCTGTTTTCGATCGTGATGGTGGTGGTACCGACCGTGGTGGTGCCGTCAGCGTTGGCACCGCCGCCGTAGAGGTAATCGACCGTGCCGCCGGAAATAATGACGGTTGAAGTGCCGACGGAACTGACCGCACCTTTTTCCGCCCAGCCGCCCGCATAAATACGGCCGTGGTTTCCGGCAGTGACAGTAATATTTACTTTGGCAACGCTGGCGTTACCGTTCTGGCGGGCATGTGCGCCACCATACATGTTGGTCGAAACTGCACCGCCGTCAAGGGTGATATTGACTTCGGTAACTTTCAACTGCGCTTCAGCAGAATCTGTACCGTTGCCATAGAGGTAGCCGCCGGCGTAAACTTTTGCCGCAACTTCGGCAGTGCCGCCGATGAGCAACTCAACTTTATCAACTTCCGCAGTATTGCCCGCAGCAACATACGCTCCGCCGACGAGG
>SUVU01000130.1 GCA_015061865.1 Lentisphaerota bacterium | reverse complement strand
CGCAAAGCGGAGCAACAGCGGCAAGCGCAAGCGCCGCCGATGAGCGGAGGACGAGCAGGAGAGCCTTTACAACCCCCGGTTGTAAAGGCGAATGTAAATAGTACTGATACTGACGTAACCACGCCATGGCAGAGTCACGCCCCCTCAAGCCAAACGGTACAAACGTCCACACCCATTTGCCGCAGGCGGAAAAGGTGGGGTTTGGGGAGGAAAACCTCACCGTGTGGGGTTTCCCTCCCCAAGCGTAACCACGCTAAATATCAAAATCAACCGCCCGCAGACTGCATACAAAGACGCCTGCCTCCACTCACCCCGCCCGCAGACGGCAAACCTCAATCACCGCCGTCAAGCCGTAACAATCAAAAGGGGATAAGGGGGGCGGTAAGAGAGCGTTTTGCAAAAAATTTTCTCTGCTGAAACTCACCTGAAACGGCGGTTGCCGGATCGCCGTCAGAGATAAAAATTCTTGACAAAACGGCAGAGAGGTGCTATATTATGTTCACAACGACAGAAATTTACAGTCAACAAAAATAACAATTTTATGAAGATTTTCAGATTACTTGCCGTTGCGGGAGGGGTCCTGTTTCTTTGCGGTTGCACCACTGTATCGGAACTCCCCGCAGAAAAGATTTCTCAAGAGTGCAGCACGCCGGAATTGCAGTTGTGCCGGCAGTTGCTCGTCGCTTTTCTCAAAAATGATGCCAGTGCATTCGTCAGCCGCCTGACTCCGGAAAACCAGAAAAGTTTCAATAAAGAAGAATTCGCCGCCGCCAGACAGAATATGCTGAAAACCGTGGGAGAGCCTGTTTCGTTCCGCTATCTGACCTCTCTCGAATTTGTCACTCTGCAACCACATATATGGGTCGTCAGGTTCAAACGCACCGACCTGACCAAGAAAAAAGAGTTCTTCAGTGAAGCGCTCTTCAGAGTAGTTACCGGCCGGGACAAAAACGGCCAGATCTACGTCCTCGGGTTCAATTTTCTGTAACCCGTCTGCCCGCATGGTGCTTATTTTTCCCTGAAAAAGCCTGAAATACGGTATCCGGGGGTCTTTTGTATCTGTTTTCGTGATCGGGTGCTTTTTGTACCCAGATTATTGAGATAACAACAAAAGTCGATCAAAAAAGTTGAAAACAGACCGTTGCCGAAATGACGATGGCACTTGCAGTGCGGCAGCCCGCCAAAGCGGATGTAACTGCTGATGTTCCGGAGTCAGATCGCAGGGGTTGGTTTTTAAGTTTTTTGAGGATTTTGAAAGTTATCTCTGCCAACTAAAAAACAAAGGAAAAAAGTATGAAAAAACTCATTTCCGTAGGGTTTGGACTTCTTTTCGTCTGCGCCACGCTGGCTGCCGGTGAAACTGTCCGGACGATCCACCTGCGTCAGGATGACGGTCAGGTGCGCTATGTCAGCAAAATTTATCAGCTGAAGCACACCAACGCCGAAGAACTCCTGCCGTTCATCAACTCGGCTGTCAAACGTTACAGCCGCAACTCCACCGTCCGTCGTGTCACCGGCGAAGCTCAGGGTTCTGCGCTGCTGGTTTCCACCGGAAGCGATTTCATCAAACACGTCGATGATATCGTCGCCATGCTCGACCGGCCGGGCAAAAACAAAAACGCTTCCGCCATCAGCGGCACCGGCGTGACCAGAATCGGTTACACCCCGAAATACCGTGCTGCGGCGCAGTTCTCCAGCCTGATCGACACCATGTTCGGCAGTGCTTCCGGAGCAGCGTTTGTCAACGCCGAGACCAACACCATTTTCTGGCGCGATCAGGCAGCTTCTGCTGAAAATACCCTCAAATGGGTGCAGAAACTCGACCGTCCCATCCCCCAGGTCATGATCCGTCTCAACTACTACGAACTGCGTGACAGCGACCTCAAAGATTGGGGTTTTGACTACCTCGCCTGGAAAAACGGCCCCGGTGTCAACTTGCTCAATGTCGGTTACAATGCCGGTGATCTCATAGTCAACGAATTGCTCAATGCCGCCCAGTTCACTGCGACTGCCGCCTGGGGTTTCGGTGGATTTTTCACGGCTCCCCAGTTTGATATGAGCTTCATCCGCTGCTTGCAGCAGAGCGGCAGTGCCTCGATTTCTGCCAGCGCTTCGCTGACGGTCATCAACACCCCGGTGGCTTCCGAACTCGAATATGCCGCTTTGAGAGAGCTGCAAATGCAGAAACCGAATGTCGCGCCGTTCCTCTACCGCACGAGCCTGACTCCGGAATATCAGAATATCTCCAAAAACGTCCTCGGCCGTACCCTGGTCGGCAAAAGCTACTATGAAGATGCCGATGGCGTCAAACACTCCTGCCCGCCGGAACTCAATGCGACGATCATCAACCCGTTCGTCTGCCTGAATAATGGCGAATTCATCCCCGCTGCGGTCAAAAAAGATGCCGCCGCCGGCTGCGTGATTTTCAACTATGCGCTGAATTTCAAAGATGTCGTCGAACGCGGCAACACCGGTACTGAATTGAGCAATTCCTCCGTTTTCACCGGCGGTACCACCCTCAGTTTCGGCACCGAAAAAATGCTCGCGCTCTACGAAAAAGAAAACGATATCGAGCAGACCATCGGCTTGCCCATCCTCTGCCGTATCCCCTATCTCAAATATCTTTTCAGCACCGTTACCAGCATTAAAGAACGTACCTATATCGTCGTTACCGCCGAAGCTGTTCCGGTCAATCCGGCGGCTCCCGGCACCCTCGCTCCGGTCAGTGCCAGCAGCACCATCGACAACCGTATAGAGAAACTTCTGCCCAAAAAACAGGACTGATAAAAGATGAATACCAATAAATTTTTCATGATGGCAGCAGCGGTGCTTCCGCTTGCTTTTGCCGGTTGTCAGAATGACGGCGCCCAGCGTCCGGTCAACCTCGTCATGCCGCAGAACGGTGCCAAAGGACCCCAGAGTATCAATCTGATCCCGCAGGCGATCCCCGGCGGCGTGAAAGCCGACAATGACGCCCCCACCGGTGCATATGCCCCCACCAAAGTCGAAGCTCAGCTGAAAATCGACGTCAAAGAGGGTACCAAAGAAGTCCGGGTCGTCCGTGACAACACCGATCCGATCGTAATCACCCGCCCCTACCAGATCAAAAACGCCGACCCCTATGCCGTGCGCAGCTATTTGGAAGCCGCAGTCGGTGCGAAAAGCATTTCCGCCAATCCGGCGCAGGTCACTGCCGTCAAATTTGACGACGGTACCGGGGTGATCCTCGTTTCCGCTGAAGACTACCGCTTTGAAGATTCCAAAGACGGCAAAGGCATCAGCGCGATCGTTGCCAAACTCGACCGCAAAGGTCTGACCTTTTTCGGGGATGCCGATGCCAGCATCTACTTCCCCAAATACAGCCGTGCCGCCAATCTGCGTGATATGCTGATCAAAGTCGGTTCCTCCGAACTTGATCCGCAGTTTGCAGTGGCTCCGGGCAGTGTCATGGTCGACGGCGAATTGAACGCCCTGATCCTCAGCGGTTCCAAATGGAACGTTGCGGATATGCGCAAAATGCTCGCTATCTACGACCGTCAGATCCCCGAAGTCAAAGTCCGTTACAAAGTCCTCGAGATCTACGCTGAAAACGATGACCGTATCGGTGTGGACTTCCAGAGCTGGAAAAATAACGAAGGTGTCGACCTTTTCTCCGCCGGTACTCTTGTCCGCCGCAACTGGGGCACGTTTTTCACCAGCAATATGGATAATTCTCTGGATCACAACCGGACTTCCTACTGGAACTTCAACCCCAAATGGAACACCCGTTATCTGGACTTCATGACCAGCATCGGCAAAGCCAAAGTCCTCGCTCAGGGCGAACTGGTCGTCCAGAACCGTGTCGCTTCCAAAATCCAGGTCGGTACCGGTTTCTTCTATGACCGTACCTACTATACCGCCGGTGCCAAAACCATCGCAGAAGGCTGCACCGAATTCGCTTACACCGACGTCAACCCGGATACGATCCTGCGCGAAAGCGTCTCCAAAATCATGCCGATCAATACCGCGCAGAATTTTGTGATCGACGCCGCCGGCATCAATCCGCTGACCGGCAAACCCAATATCAACCTCGCTGCCACCGGCTACACCATGCGGATGATGGGTGTCCACACCGGCACCAATACCTACACCGACGTGACCGCCCTGGCGACGAGAAACAATCCGCAGTTTTTGCAGATGCTGAAATTGCAGGGACTCTCTGATGCGCAGATCGCTGCCATGTCCGACAAACAGCTCAACAGCATTGCCGACAGCATGATCTCCCCGTTTGCCAAATACCTGACCGGCTACACCAAAGCCGACGGTACCACCACCAGCGGTAACTACTACAACACCAACGGCAATGCGATGAATGCCCATCCCGGTATCATCCACGGCTGGCTGCAGTACCCGATGGTCAAAGACGGTTTCCTCTTTGAAATGGCGATCACCCCGGTCGTGACCGGCAAAGCTGCCAAACTGCAGTTTGACCTGAACAGCATTTCGCTGCTGGGCTGGAACTCCGACGGTTCTCCGCGTTCCGCCAACTCCCGGGTTGCCACCACGATGCAGATGGGTTACAAAACCGGCGAATTCGTCATCGGCGGTCTCCGCAAATCCGAGTCCGTCCGCGGCACCACCGGCTTGCCCTTCTTCAAAGATCTCCCGGTCATCGGACGTGTTTTCTCCACCGAAACTGAGTCCATCAAACAGTCTCAGGTCGTCCTGATCGCCGAAGTGGAATACTCCAACGCCAACGATAAACTCGGCGTGGAAGTTCGTGAAGAAATCGGCAAAATCAATGCCAATGTCAACAAAGGCATGAACAGCAAAGTCGGCAATATGTTCTTCCAGCAGTATCTGTTGGATGACGACCGTGCAGACCGTGAAAACCGTCTGGATGCGGTCAATGCCGAAACCGATAAACTCAGCAAAATCTACCGCTGAGCAGCTGAATAATCAGTATTGGTTATCAAGGGGCTGTTGCAAAAGCAACAGTCCCGTTTTTTTATGCCTGTATGATGTGGACAGTCTGCGGGCGGGTTGGCATGGATGCAGATGGGGAGAGGTTTGCAGTCTGTGGACGGAGTGAGTGGATATTTTGCGGGGTTACGCTTGGGGAGGCAAACCCCACACAGTGAGGTTTTCCTCCCCAAACCCCACCTTTTCCGCCTGCTGCGGATGTGGGGAGACTTTCACACCGTTTGGCTTGAGGGGGGCGTGACTCTCCTATGGCGTGGAGACGTCAGTATCAGTACAATTTACATTCGCCTTTACAACCGGGGGTTGTAAAGGCTCTCCTGCTCGTCCTGCGCTCATCGGCGGCGCTTGCGCTTGCCGC
>SUVU01000013.1 GCA_015061865.1 Lentisphaerota bacterium | reverse complement strand
GCCAGATCAGTTGCCATCAATGCCGGATCGGCAGCCGCCTGCGCCATTTTTTCGCGCTTGACTTTCATATCCCGGATCATCGGCGGATAGACCGTCAACATCATTTCCGCAGTATCCAGCGCGTCAAACACGGCGACTTTATCCTCCTGCAAATCCCGGTTGTAGGTCATCGGCAAACCTTTGCACAGCGTCAGCAACGCCGTCAATGCACCATAGACCCGGGCGGTTTTGCCCCGGGTAAGTTCGCAGACGTCCGGATTCTTTTTCTGCGGCATCAAACTGGATCCGGTACAGAAAGCATCGCTCAATTCGATAAAGTCAAACTCCTGACTGCTCCACAGGATCAAGTCTTCAGAAAGCCGGGAGAAGTGCATCGCCATCGTCGCCAGCGCACCGACAAACTCGATCGCAAAATCACGATCAGCAACCGCATCCATGCTGTTGCGGGTGATCCGGTCAAATTTCAATTCGGCACAGACCGCTTCCCGATCCAGCGGCAAAGTCGACCCTGCCAGCGCACCTGATCCCAGCGGCATCACATTGATACGCTTGCGGCAGTCCGCCAGTCGCTCGGCATCCCGGTCAAACATTTCCACATACGCCAGCAAATGATGCGCCAGCAACACCGCCTGGGCGTGCTGCAAATGGGTGAATCCCGGCAAAATCGTATCTGCTTCAGCATCGGCTTTGGCAACCAGTTCCCGCTGAAAATCCCGGATGCCGGCAATCAGACGGTCGGCGGCATCACGCAGATAAAGCCGGAAGTCCAGCGCCACCTGATCGTTACGGCTGCGGCCGGAATGAACCCGCGCCCCCTCCGCGCCCAAAACTCCGATCAGCGCACTTTCGATGTGCATATGGATATCTTCCAGAGAGATGTCATACTCAAAATCCCCCGCTTCGATGCGGGCGCAGATCTTATCCAGTTCGCTTCTGATTGCGGCAGCGGAATCCGCCGGAATGATCCCCTGTTTGGCAAGCATTGCCACATGGGCTTTACTGCCGGCAATATCATGTTTATACAACCGGCGGTCAAAACTTATGGATTCGGAATACCGTTTAACATCCCGCTGGGTCTCCTCTCCGAAACGTCCTCCCCAAAGTGCCATGATAACAGTTCTCCTTTGGAATTATTCTGCATCGACCAGCGCAAACATCAGCGCGATCTCCGCCACCACTTCACTGCCGACCCGGATCACGCCGGAACCTTTGCCGAAACGGGATTTCGACGGCGGCAATTCGATTTCGATATACATCTGCTCACCCGGCACCACCCGGCGGTGGAATATGCCTTTTTCGATCGCCATGAAAAATCCGAGTTTACCGGCATTTTCCGGTCTGGAAAGCACGCTGGCGCAACCGGATTGAGCCGCAACTTCGCACAGCAGAGTTTCCGGCACGAATCCCAAACCGGCCTCGATATAATGCTCGTTGGCTGAAACATTTTTCACCGCCACGATTTTGGTACCCTCGACTTTGGCAACATAATCGATCTGCAAAAAAGGATAGCGGTGGGGCATCAGTTTCATAACCCTGTCGGTATCCATGGCGATCTCGGCACTGCGGGGGAATTCACCGTCCAGAGCCGGGATCTCCTGCAAGCCGGTCAATTCATCTGCCGCGCCGAATACCATCAAACCTTCGCTGCAGCTGCCGGAAGCCGTGGAGCAAACGGCTTTGAAAGCAAATTCACCATTGTCACTGCTGATCAATTCGGCATCGACCCGCATTCTGTCACCGGGCAGCACCTGACGGCGGAATTTGACTTTTTCCATTTTTACCACGCGGTAATCGGCAGCATTTCCGGGCAGAAAACAGAGGCACAACTGCCGGACGGCTTCCATCTGCAGTACTCCCGGCACGATCGGATGCACCGGAAAATGTCCGGCGAAAAATTCTTCATTGACCGTAAAGTTTTTGAACCCCGTCCAATGGGTGTCATCACTTTTCACCGCGAAGTCAAGCAACCGCCACGGCGCACGCAAACCCAGTTTCTGAACAATGTCCTGATATTGAAGTTTCTGACTCATGATGTTCTCCTGAAATATTATTTTTCAACCTTTTTAATATCAATTCCACGCATCGCCAGCAGTTTTCCCGCCAGCTCCACATTTTTGGGATGGCCGGGGCAAACTGCAATCAGTTTACCGCGGATCCGGCATCCCGCCAGATAAATATCGCCGATGGCATCCATAATCTTGTGCCGGACGATCTCGTTTTCAAACCGCATCCCGTCTTTGCAAATGATCGCACCATCGTGAATGATCGCTGCCGCATCCAGACTGCCGCCTTTGCAAAGTCCGTAAGAAATCAGCATCCGCAAGTCGCTGTAATCGACAAACGTCCTGCCCGGAGCGATCTCTCTGGCGTAACTGGATGTTTCCAACTCCTCATACTGAAAAAACTGCGGATCGACCGGACAGTTCTTAAAGCTGGTCACACAGCTGATCGAGAGTTTCTCCTCATCCGGCAGCAGCACCACAGAAGTTTTGCCGCCGCAGGCATACACCGGCGCTGACGGGGTGAAATAAACCGCCGGAGCAGATTGCTCCACCACCCCGGCTTCCATGATCATATTGTAAAAAGGCAGACTGCTGCCGTCGCCGATGGGCGGCTCGTGACCATTCATTTCGACGATACAGTTGTCAACTTTGCAGGCATGCAGAGCCGACATGATATGTTCGACCGTATGCACGATCGCCTCGCCCTCGGCGATGGTCGTACCGCGCTGGACATCCACCACGTGGCAAGCCAGCGCCCGCACTTCCGGTTTACCGGGCAGATCCACCCGCCGGAAAACGATCCCGGTATTTTCCGGAGCCGGCTGCACCCGAACCGTTGCTCTGGCACCGGTATGCAGGGCAATTCCGGAAAAAGCGGCACTTCCCGCTACAGTTTGCTGCATTTCCATCAAAAAAATCTCCATTACGATTTGAAAAAAACAACTTCACGTTCCATAATATAATACAGACACAATGGTTAATTCAAATCCGGAGAGCAAAATAATGGCGGATTTTCACAATTCTGTACCGATTTTGGTACTTACCGGCCCCACTGCGACGGGAAAAACCCGTTTGGCGGTCGAACTGGCAAAACACTTCAACGGCGAAATCATCAGTGCCGATTCCCGGCAGGTATACCGCGGCATGGACATCGGTTCGGGCAAGGATATCGCCGAATACGGCGACGTACCTTATCATCTGATCGACATAGCCGATCCGGCAGCGGAAGTTTACAATCTGGGCAGATTCTGCCGGGATGCCTGGCAGGCGATCGGCGATATTGCAGAGCGGGGCAAACTGCCCATCATCTGCGGCGGTACGGCATTGTATATCGCAGCGATCCTGGATGGATACCGGCTGCCCGGCGGAGCGCTGCCGCCGCGCAGTTACGACACCCCCCGCATCCGGCAAAATCCCGATGCGCCGGACTCATTCACGCCGCCATTTGCGATCAATCCGCTGGTCATGGGCATTTATTACCCCCGGATGGAAGTACGCAAACGCATTGAGCAGCGCCTGGATGCCCGGTTGCAAAACGGTATGATCGAGGAGGTCAGACACCTGCACGATGATTGCGGTGTTGCCTACCAGACGATGGAATTTTTCGGTTTGGAGTACCGGGAAATCTCGCTTTATCTGCAAAACCGCTGTTCCTGTGAACAAATGCGCGAAACCCTGCTCAACCGGATCCGGCAGTTCGCCAAACGGCAGGATATATTTTTCCGCAAACTGGAACGGGAGGGACATCAAATCTATTGGCTGAAATCCGGCAGCGAACCGGATCCGTTCGCATTGACGGCAGATTTTCTGGCGGCAAAAAAATTGCCGGAAGTCTCCTTCCGGCTCTGCGATCATCTCAATCAGCCATCCCGTTAAAACACCGGCGGGACAAAATCGGTTTCAGGGATCGGCGCATTCAATTTGTACGACGTAATGCGGCTCTCCATTTTCTCACCGTTCTGCGTGATTTCGGTCAACACGGGGATCATCACGCCGTCACGCAATTCGTACTGGATGATCCGGGCATCGTAATCCAGATTGCCGCTGCCGACCGGGAGATCGAATTTCATCCGGCGAATGAAAAAATCTTTGTCATCGACGTAAACCGAAATCGGGGTTTTCTGTCCTTCGCCGTAACAATCAATACGGTAGAAATTGCCTTCTTCATTGGTACAGCGGTAAATTTCCACTTTCGGAAAAATTTTCAGATAACTTTCCCGGGGATTGCCGAGCTGCGACATCACCTGTACCCGCCGCAATTCAGTACCGTCCAGAATTTTGATCTTCCGGCTGCGGTGATCTGCCACCCAGCCGCTTTTACCGTCAGAACAAACCGTGGAAACCGGTTGATTATCCTCGTAACTGATCATGCAGAATTTTGCCGGATGCTCAAATTTCACCTCCATCAGCGACTCTTCCGGGTCATCCAGAAAACGCGGCACACTGATCTGCTGGAGCATCGTGTAAGTCCGGCTTTTGGCAAATGCACCATTGGGGTCGGTGGCTTGATCGATGCGTTTTTCCACCTCTGCCAAAGTCAAATCAGACGGCATAAGGCTGTCTTCATTTGAGGCACATCCGGCCCAAAACATCACCATTGCAGCGCCGCACACCAACACCTGCCATATTTTTTTCATTTTCACATCCTCCATTTTACTGCTCTTTGCTAAATAATATACATCCGCGACCGTCAAAAACAATCATTTACTTAAAAAATCATCACAATATTTTTATTATGCACTTGACAAACCCCCTTTCACGGCAGTAATGTAATCATGTATGTATGCAACACGTGCGCGCGTATGCGAGAGTGTCACGGAATTTTTTTGAAGAAAGCAGTTAGTTCATCATGTCAAAACTTTTGATCGTCGAGTCTCCCACCAAAGCCAGGACCATCAGCCGGATGCTGGGCAGTGATTACAATGTTATCGCCTCCATGGGGCATGTCCGGGATCTGCCCGAACACGACTTCGGGATCGATATTGCCAACAACTTCGCCCCGCAGTATGTCGATACCCCCCGCAGTAAACAGGTTTTAAAAACCCTGCGGGATGCCGCCAAAAGTGCCGATGCCATCTATCTGGCAACAGACCCTGACCGTGAAGGTGAAGCCATTGCATGGCATTTGCAAACCGTCCTTTCCAAAAGCAAAGCCGCAGCACCGTTTCAACGGATCGCTTTTCACGAAATCACCCGGCAGGCGGTCGAACAGGCGATCGCTTCCAGCGGAGACATCAACCTCGATCTGGTAGATGCCCAGCAGGCCCGGCGGGTGCTTGACCGCATCGTCGGTTATCAGGTCAGCCCGCTGTTGTGGCGCAAACTCGGCAAAGGCAGCAGCGCCGGCAGGGTGCAGTCTGCCGCACTGCGGCTGATCGTGGAACGGGAACGGGAGATACTGTCATTCACCCCGGAAGAATACTGGAACTTTGCCGCCATCTTTGACGCCGGCAGCTCCGGGACGTTCAAAAGCCGTTTGTTCAAAATCAACGGAGCTGATTTCAAAATCACAGATGCCGCCGCCGCCAATGCCCTGGAACACGCCGTCGTCAACGGCTCTGCTCCGATGATAAGCAATGTTAATTCGCAGGAGCGCAAACGCAATCCGTATCCGCCATTCACCACCAGCACCTTGCAGCAGGCGGCGAACCAGCTGCTCCGGTATTCGGCAAGCAACACGATGCGTTACGCCCAGCAGCTTTATGAAGGCGTGGAACTGGAAAACGGCAATTCTGTCGGTTTGATAACTTACATGCGTACCGACTCGGTCACGATCGCCAAAGAAGCGCAGATCGCCGCGGCTGACTTCATCCGCAATACTTACGGCAAAGAATATCTGCCGCCGAAATTCAATTATTATAAAAACAAAGCTGCCGCCCAGGAAGCTCACGAAGCGATCCGTCCCACCGATGTCAGACGCACTCCGGAATCTCTCGCGGGCAAACTTGACCCGGCGCAGTTGAAACTCTACACGCTGATCTGGAAGCGCTTTGTCGCCAGCCAGATGGCAAGTGCCAGACAGGAATTGCTGACTGCCGATGTCGAGATCCGCGGCATTGACAGTGCGCTTTATACGTTCCGCACGACGGCGACGGTGACGGTCTTCCCCGGATTTCTCACGCTCTCTGCCGATCCGCAAAACAGCGAAAAAGATGCCTGCCGCCCGGATCTGCTCCGTTCGCTGGTCAACGGTACCAATGTGGCACTGAAAGAGTTTACCAAAGAGCAGAAATTCACCGAACCGCCGCCGCGCTTTACCGAAGCATCGCTGATCAAGCAGTTGGAGGAAAACGGTGTCGGCCGCCCCTCCACCTATGCCACGATCCTGCGGACGATCCAGGATCGCAATTACGTTGCCAAAGAACAGCACAAACTGCTGCCGACCGAACTCGGTTTCACCGTCAACGATTTTCTGACCGAAAAACTGCCGGAGCTTTTTGACATCGGCTTCACCGCCCAAATGGAGCAGAAACTTGATGATATTGAGGAGGGCAAAGTCGCCTGGGTCGATATGATGACCGAATTTTACAGCCGTTTCCAGCCGTGGCTGCAATCGGCGCTGGACAGCGGCGCTCCGCCGCCGGAAAAAGCGACCGAACTGCTGAAACTTTTCAATGGCATCACCTTTGCCGAAAAGCAGAAAGTCGGCCGCCGCACCTATGATGATGCCAAATTTGTGGATTCGGTTCAGGAAAAATTTGACCAGAAAGGCAAAATCACCGAAAAACAGTATCAGGCACTGCTGGCAATGGCGGCGAAATACGCCGATCAACTGCCCGCAGAGGGGGATTTGATGCCGGAACTTGCCGCCGACATAACCGCCGCCAAAGCGGCGTTGCTGGAGCGTCAGGAAGCTGAAAAAGCCCGCCCCCCTGCCCCGGAAATTTCCGGCGGATATGAAGCCGTTTTTGCCGCATTCGCTGCGGTGGAATTTCCGGAACCCAAACCGGGCAGATTTGCCTTTGACGAGGCAAAATTTTTCAAATCGCTGAAAAAACAGGCTCTCGCCGGCAAAATGCTCAGCGAAAAACAGTTGTCCGTGTTAAAACGCATGGCGGTCAAATACCGCGAACAGCTCACAGATGCAGAAACGGTTTTCAAAGCCTTGCAGATCGACACTGCCGAACTGGATTCTGCCGCAGAAAAAGCTGCTCCGGTAAAAGATTTGCTGGCGAAACTTGCCGCCGTCACCACCTGGGAGCAGCCGACTAAAAAAGGCCGATTCACCTTTGATGATAAAAAATTCTATCAATCGCTCGCCAAACAGTACAGTGACGGCAAAACATTGAGCGAAAAACAGGTTACGGCATTGAAAAAACTTGCGGATAAATATTCTGCTTCATAAGGAAAACAAATCATGGAAGAGGGTATCAACAATTCTCCTGCTGCCACCGCAACAACTCCGGAACCGGAAAATCAGAACCGGAAAAATAAAAAATCTCCCGCCAAACGGTGGTTGAAAAAATCCGGCAGATTTATAAAATGGTTTGCCATTGTGTTTACCGCTGTCGTACTGCTGCTGCTGATTTGCCGGGACATCATCATCAAATCCTGTATCACCGGCATCGGCAGTCTGATTGCCGGAGTGGAGATCACGGTGGATGAATTTGATACGTCGCTTGACGGCAAAATCAAAATCACCAATTTAAGCGTCGCCAACCCCCAAACGTTCAAAGAACCGCATTTGCTCAAATTCAGCTCTTTTTATCTGGATGTGGATATGGCTTCGCTCTTTTCCAGCGACATTATCATCGAGGAGCTTGATATCAATGAATTACAATTTACCGGCGAATTTCTCGCCAACGGCAAATTCAATGTCACCGAGTTGATAAACCACATTTCCGATCCGTCCAAAGAGCCGGAACCGCCGCAGGATGATACCGCCGCCGGCAAAGTATTTATCAATAAATTTTCCATCCGCAACAGCGCCATAAAAATCTGCGACCCGCAACATGACATGGTCATCAGCTTCAAATCCATTGCCGGATCCACCGCCGCCGGGACGGTACAGCTGACCGACCTGGTGATCACGGCTCCGGCAGGTTTCCGCAAACCTAATATTGTCACCGTTGCCAGGATGCAATCCGATTTTGATGCAGAAGCGATTTTTTCCGGCGACATTGCGATGAAAAAACTGCTGATCGAAGGAGTCAGAGGGTATTGCGAATTCAAGGATAACGGTTCATCCAACCTGATGACAGCGGTCAATATTCTGCCTGCATCAGAAAATACTGCTCCGGAAGAAAATTCTCCTGCCGCCGCCGATGAGAGCGCTGCGGATAGTGAAGAAGAATCAACATTGCCGTTTTCCATCGACCATTTTGTGATCCGTGACAGTTTCATTGCGCTGTTTGACCACCGCACCGGATGCGATATCAAAGTCCCGCTGGAGGCAGAATACAAGGCGCTGTCCTTTAATTCTCCGGGAAGTATAGCTGATTATCTGCGGGAAAACATCGCCATATTCTGTGATACGCTGGACAACATAACGCATGCGCCGGATCTGTTGAAAGACTCTATCAAAAAAACCGGAGACCAAACTCAGAATCTGCTGAAAGACTCGGTAAAAAAAACCGGAGATTTTTTCAAAAACTCCGGCAGCAAAATCATTGATGTGTTCAAACTCAAATAATATCCGGAATAATATTATCTCAACGTAATTTTCCCGGATTCATTACGCACCGCCTCCAGCATGATCGTAACCGGGCCGTCATTGCAGAGCGACACCTGCATATCGGCACCGAAACTGCCGCATTGAACCGGAACCGCTCCGGCAGCATCACGTTTGAAACTCTCGTACAAACGCTCTGCCAGTTCCGGCGGTGCGGCATTGCCGAAATACGGCCGCCGCCCCTGTGTGGTATCTGCAAACAGCGTAAACTGGGAAATCACCAGCATCGCCCCGTTGACATCGGTCAGCGAACGGTTCATTTTGCCGTTTTCATCCTCAAATATCCGCAATCCGGCGCAACGGTCGGCCAGATACGCACCGATTTGCTCATCATCCTCCGGAGCCACGCCCAACAGCACCAGCAATCCCGGTCCGATACTGCCGATGATGTCACCACCGACACGCACCTGCGCCTCTTTCACCCGCTGGATCAATGCTCTCATCGGATGATCAACCGGGTAAATTCGTTGCGGGTGGCAAGTTCCCGGCGGAAACTGCCAAGCATGGAACTGGTGGTCATGACAGAGTTCTGTTTCTCCACTCCGCGCATTTGCATACACAAATGGCGGGCATCGATCACCACGCCGACGCCCTCGGCATCCAGAATGTCATAAATCGCATGAGCGATCTCTTTGGTCAAACGCTCCTGCACCTGCAATCTGCGGGCAAACATATCCACGATCCGGGCAATTTTGCTGACTCCGATGATCTTCTTTTTCGGAATATAACCGACGTGACATTTGCCGAAAAACGGCAGCATGTGATGTTCGCACATACTGAAAAATTCAATATCACGCACGATCACCATATCGTCAGATTCAGCCTCAAACAGCGCCCCGTTGACGACCTCCTCCAGATTCTGGTGGTAACCGCGGGTCAGAAAACGCCAGCTGCGATCGACCCGTTCCGGGGTTTTGACCAGACCTTCACGTTCAGGGTCTTCCCCAAGCTCGATCAGAATTTCTCTGATATTCTGCTGCATATCCATAAATATTTCTTTCAGTTACGTTTGCTCAAAACATCGCATTCATATTTACGGATCGCTTCCAAAGTCCCGAAACCATCCGGCACGCCGCAACGGTCGCAATATTCCGCCCAAACCGGCGCAAACGGCAAATTTTTCAGCTCTTCCAACAGGAACAACCGACCGCCTTTGTCATTGCTGTTTTCCGCGTCGGCAAGCAGTTTTGCCGGTTCCAGCAGGGCGAACAGCAGAGCTTTATAAGTATTTCTCATACCGACGCACCAGGCGGTCAGACGGTTGATGGAGGCATCGAAGTAGTCCAAACCGATGTGGACCCGTTTTTCATACCCGTGACGGACGATCTCCGAAGCGATCGCCTGCAATTCGCCATCCCAGCAAACCACATGGTCACTGTCCCAGCGCACGCCGCGGGAAACATGGAGCAGTACGTCGTCCAGATAAAGCAGTGCGCTGGAAATTTTATCGGAAATCACTTCCGTCGGGTGGAAGTGACCGGCATCCAGACACAACGCTTTGCCGCGGGAAACGGCGTAGCCCATGTAGAATTCATGCGAACCGACGGTGTAACTCTCGGCACCGATACCGAAAAGTTTGCTTTCCACGGCGTCAATATTGTATTTGGGATCGATTTTTTCGGCAAACATCGCGTCCAGCGAATCCATCAGCCGCTGACGCGGCGCCAGCCGGTCAAACGGAGTGTCTTTGGAACCATCCGGGATCCAGACGTTGGTCACGCAGGTATTGCCGAGCTGTTTACCCATTTCGGCGCCGATTTTGCGGCAGGCGATACCGTGTTCGATCCAGAACTGCCGGACTTTATCATCGGCACTGGACAGCGAACCGTCAGTTGCCAGCGGATGAGCGAAAAAGGTCGGGTTGAAATCCAATCCGAGCTGCTGGGCTTTGGCGAATTCCACCCAGTTGGCAAAGTGGGTGATATCCAATTCGTTGCGTTCAACTTTTTTGCCGTTGGTTTCGGCATAGATCGCATGGATATTCAACCGTTTTTTACCGGGAATCAATTTCAGCACTTCAGCGATATCGTCCCGCAGTTCAGCGGCATTGCGGGCACGGCCGGGATAATTTCCGGTCACTGCCAGACCGCCGTCCAGCGAACCGGCATTTTCAAATCCGGCGACATCATCGCCCTGCCAGCAGTGCATACTCACCGGAATATTATTCAACCGTTCAAATGCCGCCTCCACATCCACGCCGAGATCCGCATAAAACTGTTTGGCTGATTCAAAACATTTTTTCATTTTACATCTCCATAATTTATATTGATCCGTTATGCTGTAAATATATTTCCTACGGTAATATAGCACTGAAAACAGTTTTTTTCATCTTTTTTTCGCAATATATCAACAAGTTTTTTCAAAAATTCCTGCTGATTACGCTTTTCATCTCTAAAAAAGCGGGCTATATTACCTCTGAAACAAAAATCTTTTCGGACAGAAAGAATTGCTGACTATGGAACCGACCCCAAAATCCCTGCGTATACACCTTGCCATTGCCGGCAGAGTAAACTCCGGTAAATCCACCTTGTTCAATTTGATTTCCGGACAGGATGCCGCCATCACCTCCCCCGAACGGGGCACCACGACCGATGTGGTGGAAAAAACTATGGAACTGCGCCCCCTCGGGGCGATCGTACTGCTGGACACCGCCGGTACTGATGATGATTCCATCCTCGGCGCTCAGCGCAACGAACGCACCGCCAAAGCGCTCGACCGGGCAGATGCGATTTTACTGGTCATCACGGCAAACTCCTGGGGAGAACCGGAACAACAGCTCGCAGCGACAGCCCGGGAGCGTAAAACACCGCTGCTGCCGATCATCAATTTGAGACCTAATGAGCAGGTTTCAGCCCAATTTATCGCTGAAATAAAAAATTCCTGCGGCACCCCGCCAGCAGTCGTTTGCGCCACGGATAAAACCAAACGCAGTGAATTTCTGGATGATTTGACCGCCGCATTGCAGGAAATCCTGCCGGACGATCTGACCACACCGCCGCTGTTGCGTGATCTTCTGGAGCCGGGAGGAGTGGCGGTACTGATGACTCCTATCGACCGGCAGGCGCCCAAAGGACGGTTGATTCTGCCGCAAATACAGGCGATAAGGGATGTTCTGGACGGTGATGCGATGGTGATTACCGCCAAAGAAAATGCGTTCCCGCAAATTTACAGCCGTCTGGCGGCGCCGCCGGAGCTGGTGGTGTGTGATTCCCAGGCGGTAAAATGTATGATCGCCACCACGCCGCCGGGAGTAAAACAGACGACATTTTCGATTCTGATGGCACGGATGAAAGGCGATTTGGAGCTGCTCGCCGCCGGTTGTGCGGCAATATCACGCCTGCGCCCCGGAGCGAAAGTGATGATCGCTGAAAGCTGCACCCATCACGCCGGCAGTGATGACATCGGCAGAGTAAAAATCCCCCGGCTGCTGGAACAGCAAGCGGGGGGGAAACTGGATTTTTCGTTTGCTTCCGGCGCAGATTTTCCGCCGGATCTGGCGCAATATGATCTGGTCGTCCACTGCGGCGGCTGTATGCTCAACCGCAAAGCGATGCTGAACCGCTTGCGAGCCGTCAGCGCAGCCGGGGTGCCGGTCACCAATTACGGTATGTGCATATCGTATTGTTCCGGAGTGCTGGAAACGGTGCTTTCACCGTTCCCGGAAGCACTCAAATCCTACCGGAAAGCGCTTGACAAAGAGCCTCTTCCGGTGTAAATTAAGTGCGGTATGTTTTTCAGCTTTACAAACAAGAGGGAGATTTTCATGAAAAAGGAACATGATTTCTTGAAAACTATCGCTCCTGAACCGGGCAATCTGATCAAAGGTTTGCAGCTGCTTCAGGCGACGGAGGGATATATTTCCGACGACGGCATCCGTGATGCAGCGGAGTATTTCGGCCGTCCGGTGGCAGATGTCGAGGGGGTGGTGTCATTCTACGCTCAGTTCAAAAGAGTCAAGCCCGGCAAATATCAGATCGCGGTCTGCGACGGTACCGCCTGCCACCTCAAAGGCGCCCCGCTGGTTCATGAGTGGCTCTATCAGGATTTGAAACTGAAACCCGGCGAAACCAGTGCCGACGGGATGTTTTCGCTGGAAACCGTCGCCTGCCTCGGCTGCTGCAGTCTGGCTCCGGTGATGAGTGTCAACGGCAGAGTCCACGCCAAACTGGAACGCAAAAGCATGATGAAGATTTTGAAGGAGTACGCTGAAAAATGAGTAAGATTGTCAGTTTCAAAATCGGTCTTGCCAGTTGCGGTATTGCCGCCGGCGGCGAAGCGGTGCTGGCAGAATTGAAAAAAGCCACTACTCTGCCCATCGTGGAAGTCGGCTGTATCGGTCACTGCTACGCCGAACCGCTGATCGAAGCGTGTCTGGATGACGGTTCGTCCGTAATGTACGGCAATGTCCAGCCGACCGCAAAAGCAATTGAAAACATCCTTTCTCTCGGCGAAACCGGACGTTTTGCCGTCCCCGCCGCCCGCAAAAGCAAAGAACTGGTCAAAGTTCTGGCGCTTGCCGGACGCATTTCCCCGGTGGATTTCGATGATTACACCGCCAACGGCGGTTATGAGGGTTTGAAAAAAGCTTTGACCATGAAACCGGAAGAGGTCATTGAGGAGGTCAAAATTTCCGGACTGCGCGGCCGCGGAGGCGGCGGTTTCCCGACCGGCATGAAATGGGGCTTCCTCGCTGCCAAACCCGGTTTTGACAAAACTGTCATCTGCAACGCTGACGAGGGCGACCCCGGAGCGTTCATGGACCGTTCGCTGATGGAGAGCGTGCCGCATCAGGTGCTGGAAGGTATGCTTATTGCCGCTTATGCCACCGGAGCGAGCAGATTGATCATCTACTGCCGTGCCGAATATCCGATGGCGATCAAGCATCTTAAAATCGCCATTGAACAGATCTATGCCCACAAAATCAACGTTTTCAGCGACCGTGAAATTGAAATTTTCATCAAAGAGGGTGCCGGAGCGTTTGTCTGCGGCGAGGAAACCGCTTTGATCGCCTCTCTGGAAGGTCAGCGCGGCATGCCCCGTTTCCGTCCTCCGTTCCCGACGGACAGCGGTTATCAGGGCAAACCGACGATGATCAACAACGTCGAAACTTTCGGCAATATCCCGCTGATCCTGCGTGAAAGCGGCAGCGAATTTGCCAAAATCGGTTCCGAAGGCGGCCGCGGCACCAAACTTTTCGCCCTTGCCGGCGACTTGCAGTACCCCGGTCTGGTCGAAGTTCCGATGGGAACCACGCTCCGGGAAATCGTTTTTGAGATCGGCGGCGCTGACCCGGAACATGTCAAAGCTGTGCAGACCGGCGGACCTTCCGGCGGTTGTATCCCGGTGGAAATGTTTGATACTCCGGTGGACTACGATTCGCTCCGTTCGCTCGGTGCGATCATGGGTTCCGGCGGTTTGATCGTCATCGGCAAAGACCGCTGCATGGTGGAAACCGCCCGGTACTTCCTCGATTTCACCCACCGTGAAAGCTGCGGCAAATGTACTTTCTGCCGGGTCGGCACGACCCGCATGTTTGAGATCCTGGAACGCATCGTTGCCGGTAAAGGCACCGAAGCGGATCTGGATACGCTGGAAGACCTCGGTAAAAAGATCAAAGCCGGTTCCCTCTGCGGACTGGGGCAGACCGCCCCCAATCCGGTGCTGGCGACATTGAGATATTACCGGCACGAGTATCTGGAACACGTCAATGAAAACAAATGCCGTGCCATGCAGTGCAACGCACTGGTGGATGTCCAGTTGGATAAATCCAAATGCGTCAAATGCAAAATCTGTATCAAAACCTGTCCGGTTGCGGCGATCAGCGATGATTTCGTGATCGATCCCGCAGCGTGTACCCGCTGCAACAGTTGTTTGGACAGTTGCCCGAAAAAAGCGATCCACCGGGTTGCCAAAGGAGAGACATTGTAAAATGAATATTGAATTTTTTCTTGACGGCAAAGCCGTGACCGCCGAGCCGGGACAGACTATTATGGATGTCGCCAAAGCCAACGGGATCACCATTCCGGGATTGTGCGGCGAAAAACGTATCAGCAAAACCACCAGCTGTTTTGTCTGCGTGGTGCGGGACAAAAAAACCGGCAAGTTTCTGCCCTCCTGCTCCGCCCGTCCCACTCCGGGGCAGGATATTGAAGTCACCCATCCGGAAGTTCTGGAAATGCGCCGGACGGCGCTCAATCTGCTGTTGAGCGAACACAACGGGGACTGTGAAGCCCCCTGCACCATCGCCTGCCCTGCCCATGCGGCAGTGGAGGAATATGTCCGTGCCGCTGCAAACGGTGACTTCACCGAAGCACTGCGGATCATCAAAGAACGTATCCCGATGCCCATGACCATCGGCCGGGTCTGCCCCCGTTTCTGTGAAAAACAGTGCCGCCGCAACATCGGCGGCGAACCGGTGGCGATCAATGAATTCAAACGGCTGGCTGCAGATAAATGTTTCGATACGTTCATGGAAGAGCTGCCGGCGTTGAGCGGCAAACAGGTCGCCGTCATCGGCGGCGGCCCCGCCGGTCTGGCAGCGGCGTACTACCTGCGCCGCCTCGGCATTGCCGCCACGGTGTTTGAAATGATGCCCAAAGCCGGCGGCATGACCCGTTACGGGATTCCGGAATACCGCCTGCCCAAAACGATCCTTGACCGGGAAATCTCCCATTTCAGCAAAATGGGCATCCAGTTTGAATTCGGCAAAAAACTCGGTGACGATCTGCAGTTGTCAGATTTGCAGAAAAAATTTGATGCCGTGATCACCGCAGTCGGCTGCTGGCAGGCTTCCGGGATGCGCTGTGAAGGTGAAGAACTGGCGGTTTCCGGTATCGACTTTTTGCGGGAAGTCATTGAAAACGATTGCGTTGCCGCCAATCCGGGCAAAGTGCTGGTCGTCGGCGGCGGTAATACCGCTATGGACTGCCTGCGCACCAGTGTCCGGCTCGGTTCTCCGGAAGTGATCTGTATTTACCGTCGCTCCGAAGCCGAAATGCCCGCTGAAAAAATCGAGATCCATGAAGCCAAAGAAGAAGGGGTCAAATTCCAATTCCTCACCGCCCCGGTCAAACTGGAAAAACGCAACGGCAAACTGGTTTTGACCTGTCAGAAAATGGTTCTCGGCGAACCCGATGCTTCCGGCAGACGCAAACCGGTTCCGGAAGCCGGCAGTGATTTCGAGATCGAAGCCGATACGGTTATCGCCGCTATCGGGCAGAAAACCGCCGCCCCGGCGGGATTGCCGGTCGATCGTTACGGCTGTCTGGATACGCAGGATGACCATGTTACCGTCGGTGAAAAACTCTACGCCGCCGGCGATTGCGTTTCCGGTGCCGCTACGGTGGTCGAAGCGGTCGCTTCCGGCAGACGTGCCGCCCTCGCCGCCGCCAGAGATCTGCTCGGCGCTCCGATGCCCAAAGAGGAGACCATCTTTGTCTCCCGCGGCAATTGGCAGGATCTGACCAGAGATGAGTTGGTCGTACTGCGTGATGACCTTTCAGAGGCTCCGCGTGAAAAACTCAATTATATTCCGCTGGCCGAGCGCAAAACTTCGTTCAAAGAGGTCTGTGCGACCATGACTCCGGAGCAGATCGCCGCCGAAGGCAAACGGTGCATTGAGTGCAGCTGCTCGGATAAACATGACTGCAAACTCCGCAAATTTGCGGAAGAAGCCGGTTGCTCCACCGATGCTTACGCCGGTGTCCGTCAGCCTGCAGTTTACGATGTCCGCCACCCGGAAATCATTCAGGATCGCGGCAAATGTATCAAATGCGGCGTCTGCGTGAAAATCTGTAAAGAAGTGGTGAATAAATCGTTGCTTTCACTGCAGAAACGCGGTTTCAAAAGCTGTGTCAGTACCGCATTCGGAGCGGCGTTGCCGGATTCCTGCCGTGAGTGCGGCGAATGTATCAACGCTTGTCCGACCGGAGCACTGGATTGGCGCAAAAAACGTTGACCTGACGGCATGAAACGTGCATTTATCATCACTCTGGGGTGCCGGCTGAATCATGCCGACACCGCATTATTGACTACCCGGCTGCAAAATGCCGGGTATTCACTTTGTATGCCGCAAACTCCGGATGTGGATTTGATCGTTTTGAACAGTTGTGCCATCACTGCTGAAGCTGAGAAAAAAAGCCGTCAGCAGATCCGCAAATTGCGCCGCAACTACCCCGGTGCCCGGATCATAGCCGCCGGATGTGCCGCTGAAACCGATCCCGACAAACTGTTGACCGCCGGAGCAGATGAAGTTTGGAGCAATCCGGATAAAAAACAGATTTTTGACCGCTGTGACGGAAAAAAAAGCATCTCGCTGGCACCAGAGAATTTCGAGGAAAACGCCGTTTCCAGTTTTCCTTTCCGCACCCGGGCATTTCTGAAAATCCAGGAGGGGTGCGACAACCGCTGTTCCTACTGCATCGTCCCCGACGTCCGGGGCAGATCCCGTTCCAGAAAATTTGCGGAATGTATCGCTGATTGCCGCCATGCGATCGCCTCAGGATTCCCGGAAATCGTCCTGACCGGAGTCAATACCTGCAACTACGCTGATGACGGACGTCTGCTGGGGGATTTGATCCGGGAAATTGCCGCATTGCCGGGAGATTTCCGGCTCCGGCTGGGATCGACGGAACCGCACCCCGGAGATTTGACTCTGCCGGAGCTGATCGCAGATCCGGCGAACCGGCTCTGCCGCTTTCTGCATCTGTCCATGCAGCACGGCAGCGACCGGATTTTGCAGGCGATGTACCGCCGTTATTCGGCGCAGCAGTTTATTGATTTCGTTGCCAAAGTCCGGGAATTGGTGCCGGATATCCACATCGGGACTGATTTCATCGTCGGTTTTCCCGGCGAAACTGATGAAGATTTTACCCAATTGCTGGAGGTGGCTGAAAAAGTCAAATTTGCCAATATCCACGCATTTATCTATTCGCCGCGCCCCGGGACACCGGCGGCTGAATTGCCAGACCGGATCCCGCCGCAGATCGCCAGAGAACGGATGCACGCTTTGCAAACTCTCGCCGCCGGAAGCGCTGCCGCCTTTGCCCGCAGTCAGATCGGCAAAACCCTGCCGGTGATATTTGAACGGGAAAGCGGCGGTATGCTGCACGGTTGGAGCGACAATTATCTGGCAATTGCAGTTCCGGCGGGACGGTATCCGGTCGGCAAGTGCGTAAATGTCACTGTTGACGAAAAATTTCTGACAGAAAATTTGCAAACGGAGCTTTGATGGAGTATTTTATAAATATGAAAAACTTTATCATTTATCTCAACTTGGCGGTACTCGTCTGCACGTTTTGCGGCTGCAGCAAACCGCACCGGAAACCGCCCACGGAAAGACTGGCGCTGACGGTACGTTTTTTTGACAGTATCGCCGCCAAAGATTCTGCCACCGCAGTACGTCAGGGGCAGAAACTTTACGATATGGACAACTCGCAGGATTATATTCTGCGCCTGATCGGGATTCAGGAAAGTAACGAAGCGATCTACAAAGCCCAGCAATTGGTGCGTAAAGGTAAAATCACCGCAGCGATCACCGTAATCGAAGCGGCAAAAAAACAATATCCCAAAAACCAGACTCTCAATGCCGCATTGATCCAGATCAAAGGTTTGAAAGATGCCGAGAAAGTTTTTGCCCGGATGAGAAATGCCGGAAATGCCTCTGCCATGAGTGGCGCTCTCACTGCCGCCAAAGACCGCCTGTTCCGGAATCGCACTCCGGCGCTGGAAAAATATTTTCAGCGGTACGAACAACAACTCGCATTGACCAAAAAACGGGAAGAACGGGCGGTTTCTCAAGCCGAAAAACGGGCAGATGCCGATGCCAAACGGGCCTCCGCTGACGACCGGAAACGCCAAGCTGCTGAACAGAAATTCAAACAGGATACGACTCAAAAAACCGCCGAAGGAGAAAAACTGCGGCAGGATGCCGGGGATATTCCGTTTGAAGACCGGGAGTCCACGGCAAAATGAGTTTTCAACTGCTGGACTTCGCCCGGAAACTGGCCCTGCCGGAACCGGAAAAACTCGTCGCCAACTGCGATAAATTAAGATTATTTCTGGAGGAGACCAACCGCAGTGTAAATCTCACCCGGATCACTGGCGAAGCTGAATTCAACCTCAAACATGTGGCTGATTCGCTGACAATTTTTCAATTTTTTCCGGAACTGCTGACTTCCGGATTCCGCATTGCCGACATCGGCTGCGGCGCCGGATTTCCCAGTTTGATCCTGGCTCTGGCGGCTCCGAATCTGGAACTCACTGCGATCGACTCCATCGGCAAAAAAGTAAATTTCGTCGCCCGGGCCGCTGAATTACTGGGCTTGACCAATCTCCATACCGTACACGGCAGAGCAGTCGAATTGAACCGGCAGACGGCGTTCCGCAATCAATTTGACATCGTCACCGCCCGGGCAGTGGCACCCTCCCCTAAAATATACGGTGAAACTAAAAACTTCATCCGTAATAACGGCAGATTTATTTTTTATAAAACCCCGTCCCAAGCCGCAGAAGAACTTCCGGAACTGCTCCGGATAAAGAATCTCAAATGGAGTCAAAGCGAAATTTTTGAGCTGCCGGAAAATACCGGCTCACGCTGTTTCGTTATCGGCACCGCCAACTGAAAAATATACTATGACTGAAAAAAACAGGCGTTTTCTCATTTATGCCGCATTGGCGCTGGGGATCGTACTGCATTTGTCATATTGCGCCATCGCAGTAACAGCTCCTGACCGCTTGCTGCGCCCGGATTCCGGAGGTTATCTGGAGCCGGCGGCGGCGCTGGCTCAAGGCGCCGGATATCCGACCACCACCCGTCCGCCGGGATACCCGCTGCTGGCGGCAGCGGTCTATGTCTGCGGCGGCGATAATGCGGTGCTGGCATTTATCGGCACGCTCTCCGCCATCGGTGCATGTGCCGTTACCGGACTTGCCGCCGGGGAATACGGCGGTAAAAAATGCGGCATTATCGCCGCATTGCTGGCGTTATTCAATCTCACTGTTATCGCCAATGCGCCTTTATTGCTCAGTGACAGCTGGTTCTTTCTTTTTGCGGCACTGCAATTATGGCTGTTTGTACTCTTTTACCGCCGCAACGACTGCCGTATGGTATGGGGATGTGCCGCTATTGCCGCATGGGGAACATTGATCCGTCCGATCAACCAATTATTCATCCTGCCGCTGGTGGTGCTGATTTTCATTCACCCCGTTCTGCCGCTGCGGAAAAAATTTATCGCCGCCGGAATATCGTGTTTGATCTTTGCCGCACTTGTGCTGCCGTGGATGTACCGCAACTACCACTGCGGAGCGACTTTTGCCATTGACACCAATACCGGCGCCATGCGCCACCAAAACGGAGCGATGCTGATGGCAGAAGTCAATGGCACGGATTTTGAAAGTGAAAAATCCCGCCTGCTTGCTGAAGAGCAGCAATTGTCTTTTCCGGATGTCAGAAGCCATGAAAACTGGCGGATCAGGGAATTCAAGTCGATGGTAATATCTCACCCGTTTATCTATTTCAAACAACACTTCAACTGGCAGATATTATTGCCGGATGCGCCATCTTTTCTGGAAAACCTCGGCGTGACCACTGCCAACCGCGGCACCATGGGAGTTTTGAAACGGGACGGGGTCTTAACAGCGTGCCGCCATTATTTCGGCAGTAACTGGTGGATTTATCCGGCGATATTGCTGCCATTGCTGCTGGTGGTATTGCTGCTTTACGGAGCAAGTTTGCTGCGTCTGATTATCGACATCAAAAATTACCGGCGCAACTGGCGGGAAATCGTGGTGTTTCTGGCGTTTTGTGAATACTATTTCTTTCTGCCCGGAGCGATCACGGCGCCGCGCTATCAACTGCCGGCATTGCCGTTTCTCTGTACCCTGGCGGCTTGCATGATTTCGCATTATGTGGAAAAAACTGCTGCCGAAAATTGAGCCGCGGCGCTCTACTGCCGCCGCCATTGCCGCCGGAACCGGGGCGGCGATCGGTTACGCTCTGATTCCGTGGTGGTGGATTTTTCCGGCCCTGCTGTTCGGCATATTATTACCGCACCGCCGGCGTACTGTCTTTGGCATCTGGCTGATATTATGCCTGACTACCGGCATGATCCACAAATATTTTGACGATACCCACGCCGCCGGTCTGCCCCGCAAAGCTCAGCGCATCAGCGGCGAAATCATCTGCATCGACCGCCGGACGACCACAGTTGAAAGTTTGAAAAATCCGCCGGCATTGACCTGTGAGATCCGGTCTGATGATGGTAATTTTGAGGCTGCAGTCATTTTTCCCCGGGATCATAAACGGGTGGTTTATGGTGATAAATTTCACTTTGACGGCCGTTATTTCCCGGCAAAACCGGCAGGAATAACGTTTGACGGCAGTAATTTCACTGAAAAAATCCCGCCGCTTTACGGCGACCGTCCGCTGATACTCGCTGATGATCTCCGCCCGGCACCGAAGCGTGAATTGCTCTTTTTTACCCCGTTTTTCATCTGCCGGGATGCAATGCTGAAGTTACTGATTTCCGAGGTCGATGATCCGGAAATCCAGGCGATGAGCGCCAAAATGTTTTTTGATGCCTCCGCCGGAGTCCCGGTTCATCTGCGCCGGTATTTTGTCAACTCCGGCACGGTTCACCTTTTTTCAGTTTCCGGCCTGCACGTTACGATTCTGGCGGGGATGCTGCTGGTACTGTTGCGCCCGCTGCCATTTGCGTGGCGCTACCGTCTTGCCGCGATGCTGGTGGCATTTTATGTTCTCTGCACCGGAGCCCCGGTTCCGGCGATCCGGGCGGGAGCGATGGTTTTCATCTGGTGTTTTATGCGGAGCATGCTCTATTATGCGCCGGGGTGGAACGCTATGATGCTGACGTGGAGCGCTTTTGCCCTGCTCTCTCCGGCAACGCTCGGCTCATTAGGCACTCAATACTCATTCGGGATCACGGCGGCGCTGATAATGCTGCTGGATAATTTGAAATTATGGCGGGAAAAAGACTATGAAATTCTGGAACTCATGCCGCCCCGCCAGCCGCTGACCGAAAAAACCCGGCGCCGAATCCGGCTGAAGCACCGCATTACCGCTTATATTGCCGTGGCAGTGGTCGCATTTGCCGCCAGTTGCGGCTTATCGGTTTTGCGCCAGAATCTCTTTATTCCCGGCAGTATTCTGACTAACTTGCTGATTCCGATGTTTACGCCGTTATTATTTATCGGCTTCATCCTCAAACTGCTGTTCGGAGCATTTCTGCCCTGGGTGAACGAATTTGCCGCCACGCTTCTTTGCGGCGGCTTTTATGCTCTGATCGACACAGTAAAAGCGTCCGTCATCGACTTCCCGCCGACTGCGACGTTACCGCCTCCGGTTTGGAGTGTGATCGTGTTTTATTTATTGTTATTTACGGCATTAAGCTGTAAACGAGTGCATATCATTCTGCTTTGCACACTTATCATTGCGGCGATCATGGGGCTGTGGACATTCAGTAAAATTTCTGCTCCAGCGAAAATACTGGTCATCAATCACGGTGCCAACAATCCGGCAACTTTAGCCTATCTGCCGCCGCAAACCGACATTGCCGCCGTGGTGGATGTACCGGATGCAGATTGCGGCAGACTGGCAGCCGCCATACTCCGGCAGCATGGGTTTTATTGTGCGGAAATAAATTTTTCCAGAGGGGTTAAAAATTGCAGCGCCGGAGTCCCTGCCCTTGCCAATCAAATCCATTGTCACACCTATTTACCGCATGGCAATAGAAAAGGCACCAAAGCTTTCAACCGCTATCTGAATAATCCGGCCATTGTCAATAAAAACGCCAGAAATAACAGCTTTATCTCCTCTCCGGATCGCAATACGGTGATCTGGAAAATTTCCGGCAGAGTGCAAATCATCTCTGAAATCACCGCCGCCGGACGCCGGATCACGGTAAAATCAGATAAAAGCAGTCAACACATCCTGATGCCCTGGAATTCACTTCCCGCCGTCTGGGAAATTTCCCTGCCGTAATTCCACCAAAAAAAAGAACCGGTGCCGTTCCAGGAGGGGGAAAGGAACAGCACCGGCAATGCATGAATACGGGAACCCCGCAGTCAGCCCGAAAGCAACACCGGAAATCTTATCCGGTATGCTTGATAATATATCATCTGAAAATATTTTTGCAAGGGCAATAGATAAAAAAATATAGATATTATTTTATTTATTGTCAAAAATTTCCCCTCAATGTCCGGGCACAGGGATATTTTTACTCCTTTTTGCACACAATAGCGATGATGGCAGCAATGATCAACACACATCCGCACCCCATCGCAAAGGTCAGTTTTTCGCCAAAAACCATCACTCCGATCAGCAAAGCTGTCGTCGGTTCCATCGCTCCCAGCACGGCAGTTTTAGTTGCACCGATATACCGCACCGCTTTTGCCATGAACAGAAATGAAAAAAATGCAGTAAACAATGCCAATCCAGCCGCCGCCCCCCACTCCTGCCACCGGGTCAGCAAATTCAATTCCGCCCCACAGCCGGTGAGGATAAAAAACAGCGGCAGACCGCAAATCAAAGCGTACAGCGTCACCGTTTCAGACTCCATCAGCCGCAACCGGGATTTGCGCAGCATCACAATATATACCGCATACGTCAATGCCGAAATCAATACGCAAGCGACGCCCGTAACCGAAACATTACCACCGCCGCCGGAAAGAATACCGACTCCACTCAACGCTGCAACGATGCAAACCAGCGTAAATACACTCAATTTCTCCTTAAAACAAAGCCACATTATCACTGCGACCATCGCCGGATAAACAAATATTATCGTCGAGGCGATCCCCGCATCCATAAATCTGAATGCCAAAAACAAAGACAGACACGACCCCGCCAGCAAAATTCCGGCAACCGCCATCGGCAGCAGATGCGTTCCCGGCAGACGGAATGTCTTTTTATTGACCACCATCACTGCGGTCAACATCAATATCGCAAACAAAAAACGGTAAAATAATACTGACGGAGTAGAAAACCCCATCCGGTACAACGGCAATCCGAACAAAGGATTCAATCCATAACATACCGCAGACAGTATTCCAAATGCCGCCCCTTTTACGTTATCACTCATCATTATCCCCGTTATGATAAAAACTCCCTGCGCCCATAAAGCCCAGGGAGTTTTTTTGCAACCGGAAACTTACTCCGCCGCCGGAGCCTCAGAATCAGCTTCTTCCGGGAATTCGTAAGAAAGCAAACCTTCGGCGATTTCCAACAATGCGATGTCCAGCAAATTCTCGGAATCACATTTGATCATCGGTCTGCCGCCGGCGGCGAGCTGTTTTGCCCGTTTTGCCGCAACGACGGAAAGGATCTGCGGATCAGTAATTACTTTTCTGGCACGTTCCAAATAACTGTTGTTCATATTATCATATCCTCCTGTATCAGTAATCAATAATATCACGGTGATTGTTGATCAACAAGCCATCACCGGAGGTCACCACCGAGTAGCGGCGCTCAAATTCCGCCACTGCATCCAGCACAAAACGTTCCGCCAGCGGCGCACGTTTGGAGCAGATCGCCGCATCACGCAGCAGCAGCAAGCCGACGAAAACGTAAGTTTCCATTTCCACCAGATTACGCGCCATCAAATCATGATACTGCGTATCTTTGGCACCGTCAGCAGTGCGTTTTTCCGCCACAAATTTGACCGCTTCCAGCTGTTTGGCGTGCAATGCCGCCAATTTATCACGCAGCGCTGCCAATTCCACCGGCAGTTCCAGCGCAAACAGCTCTTTCATGCGGGTATCCGCATCACGCTGCATCACCCCGCCGATCGCCGCAACGATCTGCAGCTGTGTCGTACCTTCATAGATATTGGTAATACGGGCATCACGATAGTAACGCTCCGCATTGAAGTCACGCATATAACCGGTCCCGCCGTGGATCTGGATCGCATCGTAGGCAATGGAGTTGGCACTTTCCGTAGCCAGAGCTTTGCACATCGGAGTCAGCTGCGCCGCAAGTTTGGTGTAATATTTCTGTTTGGCACGATCTTCGTCCGTGGGCGTACCATGCTCGACCAGATGCGTATAAACATTGCGCAAATCGACCACCCGGGTGGTTTCATAGAGCAGCGCACGGGCAGCGGTCAAACGGACTTTCATCGCACTCAACATCGAATAAATCGCCGGGAATTTGTCAATACTGCGTTTGAACTGTTCACGTTCAGAAGCATATTTACGGGCCTGACGGAATGCCGCTTCAGCGATACCGATCGCCTGGGCGCTGATCGCCACCCGCGCACCATTCATCAGACTCATAACGTAACGGATCAAACCCAGACGGCGTTTACCGCAAAGCTGGGCAGGCACGTCATTAAACTGCAATTCGCATGTCGCCACACCGTGGATACCCATTTTATCCTCGATCCGGCGCACGACCAGCTGCGGACAGGCTTCACAGATGAACATGGAAAGTCCCCGGCCGTCGGTCGTACCCTCCTCGGAACGGGCAAGCACCAGATGAACTTTGGAACAGCCGTTGGTGATGAAACGTTTCATACCATTGAGGTACCACTGACCGTTTTCATCCTGCCAGGCACGCAGCCGGACGGACTGCAGGTCTGAACCGTAATCCGGCTCGGTCAAGTCCATGGAACCGTCAAATTCACCGGTGGCGAAACGGGGCAGATAGTAATTTTTCTGCTCATCGTTGCCGAAGAAACTGATCGTTTCGGCGATGTCCTGCAAACCGAAAATATTCTGCAAAGAGGCATCGGCACGGGAAACGATCTCGGTCATCATCGTATAAACCGACACCGGGAAATTCAAACCGCCGTATTCGTGACCGAGCATAACGCCCATCAATCCCGCCTGAGTGAGATCTTCAAGGTTCTGCAGAGTCAACGGATGGTAAATAACTTTACCATCTTTGAATTTTGCGCCCTCCTGATCGACGACACGGGAGCGGGCTTCAATGCGTTCACCGGCGATTTCGCCGATAACTTTCAGCGCACGCTCGTAGTTATCCATGGCATCGTTGAAATCAACCGGAGCGGCTTCATATTTATCCGTTTCGGAATAATTTTTTTCCAAGAGCGCGGTAATTTCGGCAAGATCCAGCGATTTCAGAGTGAATTCGAGATCTTTATTGTCAGAAAAATAGTTCAACATCTTAAGAAATTCTCCTCTTACTGCTGCTTGGCTTTGAATGCTTTGATCATCTGGGGAATGACCTGATTCAGATCACCGACTATCGCATAATGGGCGCAACTGAAAATCGGTGCATCCGGATCGGTGTTGATCGCAATGATCTTTTTGGATTCGCTCATACCGGCAGTGTGCTGGATCGATCCGGAAATACCGCAGGCAATATACAAACGCGGACGCACGGTCACCCCGGTCTGACCGACCTGATGGTCGTGGCTGATCCAGCCGGCATCGACTGCGGCACGGGAAGCACCGACTTCGCCGCCGATCGCTTCAGCAAGGTCATAGATCAATTTGAAATTCTCTTTGGAACCGACCCCGTAACCACCGGCAACGATGATCTGGGCGCCCTGCAAGTCAACTTCTTTATCGGCCCGGACACGCTCGATAACTTCGATAACCGTATCAGCCGGATCCAGTTTTACATCAACTTTCAGCAATTCGCCTTTGCGTGAAGTATCGGCTTCACCGAGTTTCATCACGCCTTCACGCACCGTGACCATCTGGGGATCATCCCAGGTGTTGACGATGGTGGCGATGATATTGCCGCCGAAAGCCGGACGGATCTGCATGAGCTTGTCGGTGTAGCTCTGATTATTCTTTTTGTCTTCAAAATCGTCGATCTGCAAATCGGTGCAGTCGGCGGTCAGACCGGCGAGTTTTTCTGAAGCGATGCGCGGAGCCAATTCACGGCCTTTGAGCGTAGCGCCGAAAAGCAGGATATTCGGTTTATGTTCCAGAATAAGCTGCATGATAACTTTGGCATACGGCAGTACGGTGAAAGGTTCCAAGCGGGGATCTTCAGCGAGGATGACCCGGTCGCAGCCGTAGTGATAGAGAGTATCAATACATCCGGCAAGATTATCGCCCAACAGTACGCCCTCAAGTTTGACGCCCAGACGGTCAGCCAGTTCACGGCCTTTGGAGACCAGCTGGAGACTGACACCGGCGATTTTGCCCTGTTCCTGTTCAATAAAAACCCAAACGTTTCCAATATTAGCCATTTCGCTTACCCCAGAGTGTGATCGCTGATAAGTTCATGCATAAGTCCGGCGATACCCTCGGCATCGGCGGAAACGGTCTTTGCCTCCCCGGCGGTGAGAACCACGCTCATGACCTGTTTGACTTTGGTCGGAGAGCCGGGGAACCCGATCCGGGCGGGATCGGCATTGATGTCGGCGGCGGAATACTCATCCATGAGCAAGCCTTTGGCTTTCAACGCCGCTTTGCAGCTTTCGGCATCGGCGATTTCGCCTTTTTTCGCTGCCATATCGATTTCACCGGCGGTACGGGCGCGTTTGTATTTCATCATCCGTTTGACGTTGACCGGACGCGGATCATTGGCATCGATGACCGTCAGCAGAGCCGGAAGCGGAGCGGAAAGAATTTCATAACCGCCCTCGATGGCACGTTTTGCCACGATTTTGCCGTTTTCGATGGATTTGACATCTTCGACGTAGCAAATCTGCGGGATGTGCAATTTTTCGGCGATCTGGGGACCGACCTGGGCGGTATCACCGTCGATGGCCTGACGTCCGCAGAGGACGAGGTCGATATTGCCGAGTTTTTTCGCCACACAGCTGAGAGTGTAACTGGTTGCCAGCGTATCGGCACCGGCAAGTGCCCGGTCAGTGACCAGCACACCGCGATCGGCGCCGCGGTAAAGGGATTGCCGCAGGACTTCGGCGGCGGCGGGCATACCCATGGTCGCCACGGTAACATGCGCCTGATAGCGGTCTTTCAGCTGCAGCGCCAGCTCCAGTGCATTCAAGTCTTCGGGGTTGAAAATTGCCGGCAAAGCGGCACGGTTCACGGTACCCTCAGGGGTCATTGCATCACCGGAAATATTCTGTGTATCCGGCACTTGCTTGACAAATACCAACAGATTCAAACTCACGGGATTACCTCTCTTCCTTATGAATTTAAAAATAAAAGGGCATATAAACAATTATTATAATATACCACCTGTCAACATCTTTTTCAAGAGTTTTCGTCCATTTTATCGGCATTTGTGCGCCACTCGCCGTTGTTACCACATCTGCATCCATACAAACCGCCCGCAGTCGGCATAAAAAAACGCCCGGAGGGTTGCTCCGGGCGGTGGGGTTGGGTGAGTTTTACGCCGTGATCTTCGCCAGTTTGATGGTTTTGTCTTTGGCATCGTAGGTCAACTCGTAACCGCCGATCGCAATGGCGGCGCTGCCGTCCCAAGCGGTCAAGCCTGTACCGTTGACGGAGAATTTCGCATTGGTGAAGTCGCTGATACCGGCGACCGCCGTCCAGTTGGCTTCGCCTTCGGCGATGAAGTCAAACGTCGTCACATCGGGTTCGGCGCCGCCTTCGACACGGTTGCCGAGGTAGAATTCGTTATTCGCCGTAAGCGTGTAACCCTCGTTGATGACGAATTTGTCCACATAGTCGATCAGGTCGGCGGTGACGTTGGTTTCCAATTTGACCACCGTCGCATCGGCATAATCCATACCCGCACTGCTGACCCCGGAAAGACGGTTCAGTACCTTGTCAGCACCGGCAAAGGTCAAATTCACATTATCGACCCAGCTGTAACCGTAGCGGCCGCCCATGAAGATCGTATTGACCATCGCATCATTTTCGATGGTGATGTTGGTGGTGTCGACATAGGTTTTACCATCAGCGTTCGCACCCGCACCGTAGAGGTAATCGACCGTGCCGCCGGAGATGATGACGTTGGCAATACCAACAGAACTGACCGCGCCTTTTTCTGCCCAGCCGCCCGCATAGATGCGGCTGTGGTTTCCGGCAGTGACAGTGATATTTACTTCGGTAACGCTGGCGTTACCGAACTGGCGCGCATGTGCGCCGCCGTACATATTGGTCGAAACTGCACCGCCGTCAAGGGTGATATTGACTTCACCGACCGTCATCTGCGCTTCAGCGGCAGCTTCCGCATCTCCTGCGTTACCATAGAGGTAACCGCCCGCGTAAACTTTTGCCGCCACTTCGGCAGTGCCGCCGATGAGCAATTCCACGCTGTTGACAGTTGCGCTATTTCCGGCAGCAACATACGCTCCCGCCACGAGGTTGCTTTCGACTTTGCCGCCGGAAATTTTGGTGGCGATCTCGCTTTCGTTGTCTTTGGTCGCAAAGAACGTGCCAACTGCGCCGCCATCCATCACCGTCACACCGTCACCGGTATAACTGGACTTGACCTCTTCACCGGAAATCTGCGCATCGACCTCTTTCAGCAGCAGATTGCCGTTCACAACTTCCAGCGTCAGGAACGGATTGGTATTATTGGCAATGGTATAATCCCCGATTTTGCCGACTTTAGTTGCGATCGTGACCGCTTCGCCCTTATAAAGCGCACCGTCCACGGTGATCATCGCCTTGTCAAAATCCACCCCATTGAGGTCGATTCCGGCCCCCAACGTGAAATTAGCACCGTCGGTCTGATAAGCAGTACCGAGCAGCGAAGCGTTCAGCGTGATATCGCCGCTGAAAATCAATTTATAACTCGTTCCTGAAACTTCAATATAATCAGAGGCCGTCATAAATTTGGTGTTATGCACGGTGACATCGAATTCTGAACTTGACAGCATTTTGATCGCACCGGCTTCGTTGCCATCAAACGTGGAGTTGGAAATCTTTTTGTCAGCCTGACTGCCAACAACCGTAATCGCATAATAACCTTTGTTGCCGCTGAACGTCACGTTGTCAACATTCAACGCTCCTGACAACGCATGGATGGCACCGCCGTAACCATTGCCGACATTACCTGAAAAGGTCGTATTTTTAATGTCAGTCACAACAGCCCCGTTGAGGTATAATCCATTGCCTTTGTTATCAGTAAACGTACAATTATTTATCGAAATTGTCTGACCGCCGAAATAAACCGCCGCCGCAAGTTTGTTGGAAACAGCCACATCATTTTCGGTAAATCTGACATTATCCAACACCAGCGTATTACCGGAATGGATCGCACCGCCGTATTTAACGCTCGTCGTGTTTCCGGTAATAAGCGAATCGGAAATATACATTTTTCCGGTATTGCAGATCGCGCCGCCCTGCGGAGCCTGGTTGTTACTGATCGTAACGCCGGAAATATTCATCGTGCCGGAGTTGTTATGCAGCACACTGCCGATCACCTTGTCATCACCTTCAACAGCAAATCCGGTAAAACCGCTGTCTTTTGCGCCGATCAACGTCAACGTCTGATTGGGGCCATTGATATATTTCGCACCGCCGGTCACAAAGCCTTTGACCACAACCGTGCTGTCAAATGCCACCGCATCAGCCAGAGAATCTGCGCCGATTCCGTAATACACCGTATCGCCGACGGTCACCTGCGATGCCGCACCGTCATTGGTCAGGATCGCCGCCCGCGCATCACCACGGTAGATATACATATCATTATCGTATATAAAGGTGTCTCCGTTGAGCGTACCTTTATTGGTAAACCAGTTGGCACTGTTGGCGTCAAAGACTTTGACCACGCCGACGTCAGCAGATTTTCCGGCAAAAAACGCATTGGCATCAATCGTTATATCACCGGCATTTACTACCGTATCGCTGGAAGTTTCAAGTGTAACAAGACCGTTGACAACCAAATGCCCCCACGTAACTTTACCCGTATTGCTATTGGTTTGGGTCTCAAGTTCAATCGCACCGGCATTACCGCGGAATACCGCATTACCGAGAAACACCGTACCGCCGCCGACGATCCGGAATGCTTCCTGCCCTCTATTATCGAAGAACAGGTTTTTGTCGCCGTCAGCATTGGCAGCAAAGGTGTAAACACCACCCCGGATGCAGAATGCCGCACCGTTGCCCTGATTGTCGGTGAAAGTAGAGCCGTAAATATTGGCAGTACCGCCATTCACATGGAGCGCACCGCCCTCACTGCCAGCGGTATTGCTCTGGAAAAGAGAATCGTAAATATTGATTCTGGAACCGGGCGAATAAGTAGCACCACCGGAATTTGAGGCACGATTGGCTAAAAAAGTACATCCGGTAATATTGACCCATTTGGCATTACAACTGTTGAAGAAAAACGCTCCGCCGTAACTGGCGGTATTGCCGTCAAACAACACTTTATCAAGTGAAATTCCGGCAGCAGAGGTTGCACTGATGGCACCACCGCGGTATTTGGAATTATTTTTGCTGAACGTACCGCCCTGAATATCCAGAGTGCCGCTGTTGCAAATCGCCGCACAGGCAACGCCTGTATTCAAACCGACATTGTTATAGATTTTGGCATTGATCAAAGTCAGATTACCGGCGTTGTCGATCGCCACGCCGCCACTTTTGTCTGCGGCATCAGTGATATTGGCAATGGTGATATTTTTGGCGATAACACTGTTACCTTTAACAAGCGTCATTTCGGAAGTAAAGTCCACTCCGTCAACGATCACCGGATTGGCGATCGCCACGCTATCACCTTTGTAAGCGGTGCTGTATTTGGCATTGAGCGCATCCGCAAGCGAACTGTAACCGATGCCGTTGTAAGTTTTATCACCGATGGCAACACTGAAAACATCACCTTTTTCGGAAACGATCGCCGATAATTCGGTCAAATCCGTCGTGGCGGCGGTGACATACATATCATTCTGGGTGCAATCATAGAACAACTGATAACCATCGGTAACACTCAATGTACCCTTGTGCGCCAGCCAATCAACATTGGAAGCATCCACGACCCGGGCCACGGTCTTGCCGTTGAGATTGGCAACCGCATTCACGGTAATAGTGCCGCCATTGTAAATTCTATCCGTAGCACTGCCCAGCGTGATCTGACCGGTCAGCACAGTAGTTCCCTGATTCCGGAATGCACCGCCGACACCACGCGCAATATTGCCGTCAAAAATGGTATCGCCGAGGTAAAGAGTGGCACTGGTATTCACATAGAGCGCCCCGCCGTTGTATCCCTCGTTGCCATAGAATGTAGACCCGGTGATCGTGGAAACACTGTCGTTGAGGTAAGCGCCGCCGCCGTTTTTGTTAGTACTTGAGGTGGCATTCTTATAAAAAAGTGAATTTTCGACATATATACCGCCGGAGACGACCGAAATCCCTGCTCCGCCGGCGTCATAAGT
>SUVU01000012.1 GCA_015061865.1 Lentisphaerota bacterium | reverse complement strand
CACATTCAGACGTTCGAAACGTTTCATCACATTACGGATCTTGCGGATTTTACCGCCGACGCGCAAGCTCGGATGCTGAGACATATTATCACCTCATTTATGTTAAAAATTAAACACTTTGCTGTTACAAGACAAATAATATAGCACATTTTTCGGCATTGTCAAGCCTGAAAACATTAAACTCCTCAAAAGAATCGTCTGCCCCGGCGTTTTTTTCACCTGCCGCCGGTTACTTGCGCAAACGGGCAAGACACTGCAGCACGGCGGGGGTTTCGGTATCAGTGGATTCCATTGCACGGAAAATTTCCACGCAGGCGGTATGGTAATCCACGCTGCCCAATTCCGAAACCAGCCGGATGGCACGGTCGATAAGTTTTTTATTGGAAATCGCCACACAGCTCATCCAGTTGCCGGAAACTCTGCCCAGACAGACCATCGTCCCGGTGGAAATGGTATTCCACTGCAATTTCACGGCGAGATGTTCAAAAACTTTGAGCCGGGTTTGCGGCAATTCACCTACGCTGCCGTCAAAGACCGCCTGCACCGCAAATTTACCGCACTCGCCGTTGTAAGCGCTCTGCAATGCCTCATCACCGGTACCGTAGCAAAACAGCACCGCCGCATCTTTGCCGGTAGCATAACGGGCAGGATACGGCTCATTGCCGACAGGAATGGCGGCGAGGTGGGCGGCGGAGATCAGCGGCGGATTATTACAGATGTTTTCCGGAGCATCCATAGCAATATAATCTTTCACCTGCCACTCCAGACAGCGCATATTCCGGTTGCCCAGCGCCCGGCGGATGGCATCGGGTGAAGACATTTTGGGGTTGCGGACAAACGCCCACGGTTCGGGGGCGGCAGTATCATCCATGCGGTGGAAACCCGGCAGCATAAAGGTCGGATTGCGTTCGGTCGTATCGGTAAACAGGTCGAGGATATAGTCGTCGGCAAAGTACGTCACCAGACCGGATGCTCCGTAAACACGCTGTTCCAAATCGATTTGATGCGCCATTTTTTCCACATTTTCATCATTGCCGAGCAATTCGAGCAAGCCGGCAAATCCGGCGGCGAAATCCGGACATGCTGCCGGAGTACCATACAATTCGGCAGCGGCTTTTTCCAACGCCGCCGAAGCGATGAATTGTTCGCTGGTCGTCGCCTGCATCCGGGTCGAACCTGCCAATGCCATCGGCCCGCAGTTGAGATCCAGCACCGTGACTGCCGGGTTGTCGATCGCTTCCCGGCACCGTTCCAGATGCCCCCGGAGCAAATGCGCAGGGTTATTGAACATCAGAAACGCTTTGCCGCCGTTGCCGGTGAATTCTTTGACCGTCCCCAGCACCGAACTGGTTTCGCCGCCCTCGGTGATGGCGACCAGCAGATCGCCGGGAGTCATCTGCATTTCCTGCACCTGCCGGGCGCCGAACTGGGCGTAGTCCTCAAACGATTCCACGGACTTGACCAGAGCGTAATCGCCGCCGGTCATAATGCTTTTGACCTGATCGGCGTACTCCGGACACGCCGTGCGCCACATGGATTCCAGCAGAATACTCAATCTGCCGGTGGCGCCGCAGCCGGAAAAGACCACTTTGCCGCCGTTGCGGATCGTGGTCACGATCGAGTCGGTCAATGCGGCAAATTCTGCGGATGCAAAAATTTTCTCCGCCATATTCAGCACATTGCGGTCAACCAGCTGCAAATTGCGGATGCCGCAAGCGATACTTTTGCCGAATTCCTGATCCAGATGGGACGTCAGGGGATTGGATTGTTCGGTGGGCAGGAACCCCAGATGAAACGGTTTTTCGTTTTCTTCAAAATGTTTGGCTTCGTCAAGATAAGACATTTTTTTCACCTTTTATTTCAATATTATTTCCAGATCGTTGATGCCGTCACGGAATTCCACCGCATTGGCACAGCGTATCGCATATTCCGGTACATCTTTGATCATCTCATCGGGCATGGCGAATCCCGCCCGGTATTCCCCCGGCGGCAAATCTGCGGCACATTCCAGCTTGAGAGTCTGCGTTTCGCCGCCGTACCACCGGCGCAAATCAGTATCAAATGCAAAATCATACCGCCTGCCGCCGCCGCACAAAGTCAAATACGCTTTGCGGGGGTTGACCGGTGCGGAAAATCCCCGGTTTATCAGCACGATTTCGGCTTTCAATATACCATTTGCCAATTCGACCTCCGCCGACTGCAATTCCAGCCGGTAGCCGAGGTGATCCCGGATGTATTCGTAATAACTGCGCCGGACAAAACGGCCCTTTTCGTCAAAAAAGTACCCGTCCGACGGCACAAAATCCACATCTTTCAAAAACAGCGGATCGACCGGAACTTTTTTCCAGACGTCGATGGAGTATTTATCCGTCCCCTCAAACGCCGCATTGCCGTGAACGAAACTCAAAGTATCATAATGCCACCGGTGCAGCAGTGTCAGCGCCTCCGTCGGCAGCGCCATACCGCCGACATCACGCCAGAATAATTCCCCGTCCTGCGCCATGAATTTGCTCTCCTGCGCAACGTACTCATGCTCCTCCCCGATCGAAACCAGCGACCTGATCCCGAATGTCCCGCCGTGGTGGGGCGGCCGGGCAAGAAAACCGTCGTTGAAGTGACCAATCCGGGCTTGGGGGGCAGAGGTAAACGCCTCTTTTTCCGAAATCGGCGCCGTGCCGAAAATCCGCATTTTGTCGCGTACGTAGCGCATCATGGTCATGCGGTTGTCCGGCAATGCCTCCACGACGGCGTGCATCAATTCCCGGTGGAAACCGGTATCATCCTGCAAATGATGGTAACTGTTGTGCCATTCGCCGAACTTGCCGATAAAGCCGCTTTGCAGGACGTAGATCACATCAGCATACCGGTGCAGCAGCGGTTTCAGCTGCTCCAAATGGCGCAGGATATCCGCACCGGTGGGACCGTCGATCACCGGAGATAATTCATAGGCGAACCGGAGCAGGGTTTTGACTTTCATCGTCCGCAGTTTCCGGAAAAAGCGTTCAATATCGTCAAGTTTTTCCTGCGGCAGATTCACATGGGCGTAGCGGTCAAGAAAACAGTAACTCTGCATGACCGTCACCCCGTCATAAGCGAAATAATCCAATTCATTCATCCACTGCCAGTGGGAAAATTCGATCGCATCCAGCCGGTTGCCGCGGATCAAATGCGGTACGTCGGGGATATCGTCATTCTGATAGACCGGCACGATCGGTCTGCCGTCAAGTTTCAACTGCTTGTTATAGCAGGAGCAGACTCCGGCAATGTCACCGGGGATCTCGCTGAAATACATTTCAGTACGGAAACCGCGCTCGGGGTTGCGCAACCCCATTCTGCCGTGCGGATCGTCAGGTCTGATACCACGATAATACTTTTTCATCACATCCTCACTTTTTCAAACGTTTCAGCTGGATATTGTCCACATAAGTTTTGGCAGTATCACTGCCCGGCCCGGTGATAACGTAAATACGGATGCTGCTGCAATTAACAGGTATCTGCAATTTGGCTTTGTCGGCGATCCAGTGTTTACTGCGGTTGCGGGTTACTTTGCGGAGCAGAACCGTGCCGTTTTCCGCAACCACCCGGATAATACCGTGTCTGACATCCCCGGTGAATTTGAAATCCCACGACAGCAGGTAATCAGCCCCTGCCGTCACCGGGATCTGATTGCGCCAGATGCCGATAGCGTTGTCTTTGGGCTGCGGTTGGAGTTCCACGGCAAATTTATCGAAACTGGCGGTGGCGTCAGTGACTTTAACAAATGCCGCACGGGCTTTCCAATCCATCAATCCCGGAGCATCGAAACTCGCTCTCCAGCCGGCGGCGGGATCGGCGGAATTATTGGGGGTGCGGAGAACTTCGGCGTGGTAGAACGGCACATGTTTCCAGTATTTTCTCTCCCCGGAACCGAAAATCAGTCCGAACGTATCTTTGATCGCCTCCCGGTTGGCGATCCGGAAATCGATCAACGTCCGGGCAAACTTTTCCACATCTTTGCGGTTATTGCCCGCCGCATCGTAAAAACGGACGGAAGCGATCTGATGTTTCACCTGTACGATCAGGTTGTCCAACCGGAATTTCTCCCGGGCGGAAAGCTCTTTGCGGGCGCCTTTTTCCAGCACGGCAAGGTCGCCGAGCAAATCTTTTTCCGTATGACCGCCGTAGGAAAAGCGGGCAAGTTCACTGTCATCCAGCACCGCAGTTTTCAGAGCTTTCAGACGGTCAGCCATAAACTGGCGGTCTTTTTCGCCCCGGACGCGCACTCTGGCGTAATATTCTTTGACCTCCGGAGCAGCAGCACCGAATGCCGAAGCGTATTCGTCGATGATCGTATCAAATTTTTTATCCGGATCAGCGATCAATCTGCCGACGACGTAATATTCCAGATCCTGACTGCGGCGGCCGGGGCGGGCGTCGTAATCCACACCGTGAAAATCAAAGCGGTTTGCCAACTGAAACGTATCATACAGGAAACGGTCAAGTCCGCGCGGCATCACCCCGCGGTGCGAAAGGTAATTGGGGCGGAAAAAGCAGTGTTTCATCCCGGCTTTTTTCCAACCGGCAAAAATTTCATCGGCATTTTCGATCAGCTGCGGCACCATGCCGCAGAGGATATTGTCCGGATATTCGATCCTTTCCCGGCGCGGCGGCTGACTGTAATAGGAGTAAACATAGGTGACGATCATCACATCTTTACGCAATTTGACCGCCCGTTCCGCCACCCGGTTCCAGAACCAGACGTAGCGGTCGCTTTTGTGATTATGAAAGCGTTCACCGGGCAAATCGGCGTCAAGTTTGCGGCAATTATCGCAGAAACAGTAGCCGGGAGTGCCGTCATTGGGGCAGACATTGAGATACCGGGGTTTGCCCTGCGCTTCCCATTCGGCAATGATCCGGTCGATGACCGCCGGATTGGAGAGGCACAATTTGACCAGTTTCGCCTGACCGGGGGGCAAACCGCGGGTGCCGTAGGGGCTCAAACCGAAATACTCCGGATGATCTTTGAGAAAACGTGCCTGCCAATCCCGGTAAGCATGACCGTATTTGAAACGTTCCCGGGTCATGTGCCGCATCCGCAAGCGCCACAGAATTTCATCGTCGATAAATTTTTTCGCATCCGCATCGGAAAGTTTCAGCTGATCCGGGACGTAGTTATTGTTTTCCTGCGCCGCCTGCCAGGTATAATTACGCAGCAGACTCATGCCCAAAGGCGGATAAAATCTGCCGGTTTCCCGCTCCGGCAGTACCGCAGTGCGCTGCTCTTTGCAGACGATCCACTCGTTGCCGGCACGCACCCAGAGGATGCCGAAGTGTTTTTCCAGAAACGTGTAAACCGCAAAAAGCGTGCCATAACGCTGATTGCGCCCTCTGCCCCGGTCATCACCGTAAAAATAGACGTTTTTGCCGTCAATGACATAACAGGATTCGTATGCTTTTGCTGCCGGAGCATTGGCAGGACGTTTGCCGACGTAAAAATTGAATTCACTGCCGGGAGTGCGTACCCCGGCAAGCAGTTTCAGATGCAATTCCAGCTCCTTTTGGGCGATCTGCTGCGGCAGGGTCGGTTTTTCCGGCATATTTACGGTGACCTGCGTCAGATCCCAGGTGGCTCCGGCGGCCGCCAGTGCGGACAGCAAAAGTATGAATAACCACAATTTTTTCATATTTGTTTCTCCTTTTCCGGTTTGCAATACATATTCTGATTGTCTATATTAATATTATACCCGGTAAAATTGTTTTTGGCAATATTTATCCGGGGGCATGAAGTTAAGAAAATCGAGCAAAATACATGGAAAAAAGAACACGCTTCACCACATACGATATTTTCAGTGATCGCTCATTCACGATGCAGCAGAATGCCAATGCGATATTGGATAACGACTTGAATTACCCGTTGTTTCCGGTGATGTTCCGTGACACCGTCCGGTGGGACAACAGCTGGGTAAAACATATCAATTACAACCACATCGCTCTGGAAATGGTCTTGGAGGGGGCGATCGAATATTCCGAAAACGGCGAATCCCATATCGCCACGCCGGGAAAAATCTTTATCATCGTGCCGCACAGCAACGTCAAAATCGTCAATGCCCGGAAACACCGGCCGCGCCGGAAACTCTCGCTGCTGATCTGCGGCAATGCTCCGGGATGTATCAGCCAGAGCATCGGGTTCGCCCGGGATACCATGCTGACATTGCCGGAGCCGGAAACTGTGGAAACCAAAATCCGCACCATCGGAGAGATGATGAGTCCCGGCAGCGACCATTTGCCGCTGGCATCAGCCGTCTATGAACTGATGCTTTATCTCGCCGGCATCCAGCGGGAATCCGCCGGGGAACCGCTGCCGGAGGAATTGCTGAAAATCCGTTCCTTTATCCATGAAAATTTCTGCAATACTCTGAATATCAGCGACATTGCCGAAGCCGCCGGGATCAGTCCGGCGACATTGCGGCGCCGTTTTGCCAGATTTTTTCATATTTCGCCGCTGGATTATCTCAACCGGCTCCGGCTGGAGCGTGCCGCAGCTTTGCTGAAAAACAGCGATCTGCCGGTCAAAGAGATCAGTTTCAGCTGCGGATTCAATTCGCCGTTGTATTTTTCCGAAGCGTTCCGCAAAAGTTTCGGCTGCGCTCCGGGCATTTACCGCAAACAGCAGTGAATTTTTCTCCCCTCACCGGTGCGGCTGAAACGAAATATATTTTTTGCTTTCATTCATTTTGCGGAACACGATAAAAATATACCCCGCCAAAACCACGCTTATCAATATCCACGACACCGGATACGACCACAACAGCCACGGCATCGTATGATTTGCGGCGAACACCGTTTTCACCCACCAGATCCGGAATACACATGCTCCCAGCACAGTCACGACCGCCGGAAACACCGACCGTCCCATGCCCCGCAGCACTCCGCTGGCCACGTCCATGATCCCCAGCAGACCGTAGGTGATGAATAATATCTGCATCCGCATCATGGCATAACGGATGATTTCCGGTTCACTGCCGGAAATGAAAAATCCCACCAGCGCTTCGCCGTTGAAATAATAGACCCACCCCAGTACCGTAAGTATCGACACCGAATAAAAAAGACATATCCACGAACTTTTTACCATCCGGTCAACCTTTTTTGCCCCGGAATTCTGCCCGATAAACGAAATCGCCGTCTGGTGCAGTGAAAAACACCACGCATACATGCTGAATTCAATATTTCCGGCGATCGTCATTGCCGCCATCGCATAGCCGCCGAAAGAGTTGATCGCCCCCTGAATAATGAAATTCGACAGCGCAAAGCAGGCGCTCTGCACCGCCGCCGGAACCCCGACCAGCAGGATTTGCCGCAAAGAGACCCAATCGATCCTGATATGACTCAAATGCAGCCGGCTGGCGCCGTGGTTGCGCCGCAGCGCCCGGATGACCAGAAATGCGGAAATAAACTGCGATACGATCGTCGCCACCGCCACCCCGGCGACATTCATTTTGCACACGATCACCATAAAAAGGTTCAGCCCCACATTGACCAGTCCGGCAATGACCAGATAGACCAGCGGCCGCCGGGTATCGCCGACCGCCCGCAGGATCGCACAGCCGAAATTATACAACAGCAGTGCGGGCATCCCCAGAATGGAGATCCGCAAATAGGTCAGTGCCAGCGGCATGATTTCCGGCGGCACTTCGACTGCCCGCATCAGCGGCGCCGATGCCAGCATCCCCGCCACCACGATAAATCCGCCTGAAATCAGCGCCGTGGCGATTGAGGTATGCACCGCCCGGATCATATTGATCCCGTCTCTGGCGCCGAAATACCGTGCCACCACCGCATTCGCCCCGACCGACAGCCCGGTCAGTGTATTGATCATCAAACCGATCGAAGTGGAGGTAGTACCGATACCGGCAAGCGAATTATGGTCGGAAAAACGCCCGATCACCCACAGATCGGTCGCATGAAATATCAGCTGCAATAAATATGTCAATGCCAGCGGCACCATGTACCGGGCGATTTGGATAAACAGTGACCCGCGGGTCATATCCATAGTATATTTGGCTGCCATAATAACCAATCAGAAGTTGTTTTTTGTGTAATATTGTATAATATACACCGCCATCAGCGCAAAAAACAGCCCTTGAAAAGATTATTGCTTCATTTGTTGTGAAAAATTTTACCGTCTGCCTTCGTTACACTGTGCCGTGACAAGTCGGCGGCGGGAAAGCCGCCGACTTGATTTACCTGCGTTCTTGTCGCACAATCCATCCGCCGGATGGTTCTGACTGTTATTCAGGGATTGGCAAATCATATTTTACGACCCACCTCCGGAGACAGATGTTTTTTCGGCGGCAAATTTTACATTATAAAATTTTCATTTGCTTTAGCAAACCAACTTGAAAAAGTTCCGGTTACGGTGTATTTTAACACTTGTCAGCTAATCAACTCCCGGCAAACGGTGCAAAAACGTTTCCGGTACAAAACAAGAGGCAGAGTTATTATGGACATCAATCATCTTGAACGTTTCAAAGCCACCGTTGCATCCGGCAAAACCGCTATCGGTGCCGTAGTTTCCATGGATGATCTGGCAGTCAGCGAATGTGCCGGCGATTGCGGCATGGACTTCGTCTGGATCGACGCTGAACACGCTCCGCATACCCTTTCCACGATCAAAGGTCACGTCACCGCCTGCCGCGGCACCGGCTGCGCTCCGTTTGTGCGGGTGGCAAAAAATGATGTGGGTATTCTGAAACCGGTACTCGACCTCGCTCCGGCGGCGGTCATTATCCCGATGGTCAACTCCGTGGAAGAAGCCGAATACGCCGTTGCCGCCTGCCGCTATCCCAAAACCGGCGTCCGCGGTGCCGGTGTCCGCCGTGCCACCAAATACGGCGCGACCGACATTTTTGAATATCTCAAAACTTCGGAATCCGAACCTTTGGTCATCATCCAGATCGAACACATCGATGCCGTGAAAAACCTCGATGCGATTTTGAAAGTCCCCGGCATCGACAGCATTTGCGTCGGTCCCTGCGACCTTTCCGGCAGCATGGGCATCCTCTGCCAGATGGATCACCCCGAACTCAACAAAGTCGTCGATGAAGTCTGCGCCAAAACCAAAAAAGCCGGTCTTATGCTCGGTACCGCCGGAGGCCCTTACGCCGCCTGGAAACACCGCAATCTGGACTGGATCGCCCTCGGCAGTGATTGGGGCGCCATGGCGCAGGGCTTCCGTGCCATGCTCAAAGAAGGGGAACGTTTCTGATGAAAACCGTCATGATCTCCGGCGGCGAAAACGCCATTCCGGCAGAATATCTCCAGCAAATCCGCAACGCCGGGATCGAATTGGAGTGCAAAGAGTGCCTCGGTGAAGATGCCGTCGTCGAATTTGCCGCCGATGCCGAACTGATCTGGATGTTCGGCCCCAATAAAGGTCTGACCGGCAACGCTTTGAAACGATTGCCGAAATGCAGAGGTATTTTCCGCAGCGGCTCCGGTCTGGATGCCCTGCCCTGCGCCGAAGCCAGAGAACTTGGCATCGCCGTCCTCAATACCCCCGAATCCATCGCTGAATGTGTCGCCGAACACGCCGTTTCACTGCTCTTTGCCCTGATCCGGCAGATCCCGCAGTACGATGCCCGGGTGCGTAAAGGTTTTGAGTGGGGCAAAACTCCGGGACTCAACTGGCACATCACCGGCAGAACCCTCGGACTGGTCGGCTACGGCAGAATCGCCAGACATGTGGAGGAGATGGTCAAAGGATTTCACATGAATGTTATCCATTATGACCCGTTTACTCCGGATTCAATGGAGCTGGATGAACTGCTCGCACAGTCGGATTACGTTTCTTTGCACTGCCCGCTGACCGATGAGACCCGCAACCTCATCGACGCCCGCCGCTTGAAACTGATGAAAAAGAACGCCCTGCTGGTCAATACCTCCCGCGGCCCGGTCGTCGATGAAAACGCCCTTGCCGCCGCCATCGCCGACGGTACCATCGGCGGCGCCGCCCTCGACGTGATGGTCGATGAACCGCCGCAGTTGGATAACCCGCTGTTCAAACTGGATAACGTCATCATCACCCCGCACGTCGCAGCATTCTCCGCAGACTTCGAGAAAAATTTCTGGAGCTGCTCCGCTAAAAAAGTCATCGACTTTTTTAGTAAATAAATGTGTCACGGGGGAAGGGAAAAACTTCTTTTCACAAGAAAAGAGGTTTTTCCCTTCCCCCGAACCCCCATCCTTTTTCAAGAAAAGTGAGAAGCAAAACGGATTTTTGAATTTTCAAAAATCCGTTTTGCAACTTTTTTATGCAGACTGCACACGTTTTGAATGAATGCGGTACGGAGTGGGGTGAGCAGTCTGCAAGCGGTTTGTATGCAGACCGGTTGCGAGCCCCTCCGTGGGCGAGCGCGCAGTCCGCATGCGAATGAACTGTGCGAAGCATTGCTGAGCAACAGCGGCAAGCGCAAGCGCCGCCGATGAGCGGAGGACGAGCAGGAGAGCCTTTACAACCCCCGGTTGTAAAGGCGAATATAAATTGTACTGATACTGACGTAGCCACGCCATAGGAGAGTCACGCCCCCTCAAGCCAAACGGTTTGAAAAGCTCCAAACATCCGCAGCAGGCGGAAAAGGTGGGGTTTGGGGAGGAAAACCTCACCGTGTGGGGTTTCCCTCCCCAAGCGTAACCACTCCAAGCCTCTACTCAAACCGCCCGCAGACTGCAAACCTCACCCCATCCGCATCCATTCAAAACGTTTGCAGACTGCAAATCCTGATTGAGCCCCAGCGAAGCGAAGGGCGAGACAACAAAGGTGCCAACCGGCACCGAGGGGGTTCCGGGGGAAACTTCCCCCGGATGCGGCAACCGTGGCGCAATACCAGTGCCTCTTTCGCCAAAAAAGGCGGAAGAGGCCGCAGAATTGCGCCACACGAGTCGAACGAGCCACACGCCATAAAGCGCACACAAGCCCAGAGCAAAATCCCGCTTTGGCGGGCGCGGGGTGCAGGGGCGGCGTGAGCCCCTGCAAAAAAAGCATAACCCCGCTAAATATCAAAATAAACCGCCCGCAGACGGCAAACCGGAGTTGGCTTAAAATTCCCACCCGCAGTCGCAGAGGAGGTTTTCAAAGCGTTTGGCGTAAGTGATATAATTTTTATACCGCACGGTGAGGTCATCTTCGTTATCGTATGGCATGCCGAATCTTTCCCAGGCGATATGCGGCTCCATAGAAAATCCGCCGTCGTATCCGGTTTCCCGCAGGTCACGGACGATAGCCCGGACGTCACCGGTGCCGTCACCGGCGAAAGCACGCTGGCGGGCGGGGGTGGAAAGGTCATCGTTGGGCAGGGCGGTAAAGTCTTTGATATGGACGTAGACGATATGTTCTCTGACGTTGCGGTAGAATTCCCACGAGGACTGCAGCGGGTACGGCGGGGTGCCGATGCGCCGGTATGCGGTGCATGGGTTGCCGGTATCGTAAATCAGTTTCAGGTTTTCGTGGTTGACATTTTCGAGCAGTTTCAGCGTGTGCAGGTATGACATACCGCCGTAATTGCGGCAGTTCTCGTGACCGTAAACGATGCCGTTATCGGCGCAAATCTCGACCAGACGGCGGACTTTTTTGAAAATGATCTGCTCCAATTCGGGGGAATCGGGCTGTTCATCCGGGGCGATGACGAAGCTCATACCGCGCACGAGTTTGGTACCGAGTTTGTGCATTCTGGGAATGGCGGCGAGCAATTCGTCGATGGAAGCCTGAAAATCCTCCTCTTTGCGGGGGTGTTTTTTCCAGTTGGCGATTTCGCTGCCGTAGCAATTCACCTGGATCCCGGCTTCACCGATGGCGGTATATAATTCGTCAAATTCGGCATCGCTCATGGATGCCAGAGTTTTGCCATCGACTTTTCTGAGTTCAAAAAATTTCCAGCCGAGTTCCTGGGTGGCCCGGATCTGGGTTGCCAGATCGGCACCGGCTTCATCAGTGAATCCTGTCAAAAACATATCTATTTTCCTTATATTATCTCACCGGCAATGCCGCCGAAATACCACGTTGTCCCGGGGGCAATATTTCCGGTAAATTCCACAAATCCCAATACTTTAGCCGTCTCATTTGCCGGGCAGAATGCGCCGCTGGTGACGGTACCGAGTTTTTTGCCGCTCTCATCGGTGATCTCTGCGCCCGGTTTTGCCGGGTGACGGGGCAATGCGGCGGCGATCAATCTGACCGGTTCAGAGCTGTGCAGCAGACATTGCGCCGGAGTATGACCGGCAAATTCGGCGGCGCCCGGAGTCAGGCTCTCGATACGCAGACTCTCAAATGCGGTCAGCCCGACCGGTTCCACTGCCGTATTGCGGTAAAATATCTCGTAAAGATCAGCGGCGTATTCGGCATTGAAAATAAATTCCCATGCGGTCATGCCGAAAAGTTCTTTTTTCAGCACGATCGCCCGGAATTCCTCATCTTCATCGTGAAATGTCAGTTTTTCCCAGTGCCATAACTCCGGCAGAGTGCCCTCATAACAAACTCCCATCACCTCATCCGCCCGGGGGCCCAGCAGCATAAAACTGCTCAATGCTCCGGTCAACATCCGGAGTTGGACGGTTTCCGGCAGATTTGCCGTCAACTGGTTCACCACCGTTGCGGTGATACCCTGACCGAAACTCGCCAGACAATCGTTTTCCCCCATCCGGCAGAATGTGACATCCGCCCCGATCGTGCCGTCAGGTTTCAACCACCGGCAGTACGCCGCGGTGCCGGTCGGCAATGTTGCCGGAGCCGTGGTCAGAAACGGCTGCAATGCCGATAAATCCCCGGCGAGCTGGCAAAGTACCCGGTCACCGAGGTCGATCAACCCGGCGGCTTTGCGGCAATGGCGGTGTTCAGCGACGGTGCCGCCGGGGTAAAACAGCGGCAGATCCCAATTATTCACCGGCGCCATTTTAGCGCCCAATTCTTTGTGGACTTCGATCAAAGCGGTATGTTGTGCCATGAACAGCTCCTGTTATTTGCGGGTAAAAGTCCGGATCAGCGCCGTGCCGAGCATCAAAATCCCGCCGGTGATGAGACAGATTTCCGCCAGCATCGCCCGGTTGTAGGTAAATCCGGCGTAAAGCAGCGCCGCACCGATCAGCATGGTCAATATATTCAGGATGACCGTCACGGTGGCGGCACATTTGCGGCAGCAGCGCTGCCACGGAGTTTCCGGTTTGCCGCCGGGAGTTTCGCCGGAGCGTTTCATGGCGGCGTAGACCAGTGAAGCACACATTTTTTCCATCGAGATCCCCGCCTGCCGTGCGGCTTTGGGGACCAGGCTGTGGCTGGTGTTGCCGGGGAGCGAATTGCCCTCCAGTATCTGCGGTACGCCATTGGCGTCAATGATGAAATCCACCCGCAGAATATCCCGGCATCCGGCGGCATGATAGAATTTCAACGCATAATCTTTAGCTTTAGCCGTCACTTCCGCAGTCAGCGAGCGCGGCGGGCAGAAGTATTGAGTCTCGCCGTTATTGTAAACATATTTGGCATCCCAGTCGTAAAAACCGGAGGGCGAAACGATTTCGATCGCTTCCAGCGCGGTGGCATTGATGACCGGGACGGTGATCTCCACCCCGGAAACAAATTCCTCGACCAGCAATTCATCGGCAAATTTCAATTCCGCTTCCAGAGCATCATCCCACTCCTCAATGGAGTTGACTTTGACGATACCGACGGTGGAACCCTCGCAGGGGGCTTTGACCATCACGGGAAATTTCAACTGTTCCGGGAATTTCCGGTCACGCCGGGTGACGATCGCCCACGGTGCTGTCGGCAGTGAGATCTCATCCAGCAGTTTTTTGGTGGCGATTTTATCCATGACCAGCTCACTGGCACGGGACGAGGAACCGACGAAACGCAGTTCGGCGCACTCCAGTTTGCTCTGCAATTCGCCGCCTTCGCCGAAACCGCCGTGCAATACGGGGTAAATGACATCGCTTTTTTGCATGACCGGAGTGACGGCACAACTGCGGATGTCGCTCAATTCGACTTTGAATCCGCCCCGGCGCAATGCCTGCGCCACTGCGGCGCCGCTTTGCAGGGAAATATCCCGTTCACTGCTCACGCCGCCGTATAATACATTGATCAGCGGGGACGGGGTGTCTTTTTCAATATCCCCCGCCAGAGCCGGATCCAGCGGCACGATTTCGGTGGTGAGGTAAAAACCGTGTTTTTCGCTGACCGCCCGGCGCAGCGTGCGGATCATGCGCAAATAATCCTGCATCGTGGCATTACCGGTATTGATGAGAAAATTGGCGTGTTTTTCGCTGACTTGCAGATCGCCGATCCGGAACCCGCGCAATCCGCAGCGGTCGATCAGTTTACCCGCCGGGTCAAGATCGGAAATATTGCGGAAAGCGCATCCGGCAGTACGTCCGGCAGGTTCACGCAGCCGCCGTCTTTCGGCTTCGGCGATGAGGGCGTCCTCTTCGGTCTGGATATCGCCCTGCTGCAATTCAAACACCGCATGAGTGATGACCACATCGTGCGGGATATCATTGCCGCGGTAGACCCAGTTGATCTCCTGGCCACCGGCATGCCACGGCTTGCCGGCAAAAGTCACGCCGTCCAACTCTTTGACCAGCGAACAGATTTCCGTACCGTTGGCACCGGCATTCATCCACAATGCGCCGCCGATGGAACCGGGGATCCCCGACAGCGGGGCGAACCCGGTCAAACCGGATTTGGCGCAGAGCGAAGCGACCATCGGCAGCCGGGCAAACGCCCCGCACCGGACGGTGGTGCCGTCAATATCGACCTGCGAAAATTCTTTGCCGGAAATTTTGATCATCACCCCGTCAAACGGCGTATCCATGCCGACCAGATTGGTTCCGGCCCCGGCGATAAAAATGCGTTTGCGGCGGCGGGAAAGATATTGCAGCAGCTCCGCAAGCTGCGCTGCCGTTGCCGGTTCCGCCAGCACCGGCAGTGCCGCGGCGCCGATACCCAGCGAAGTTATATCTTTATAGGAGACATTTTCGGTGATTTTCAAATCCGGGAACTCCCGGCGCAAAATTCCGGCAAAACTCATATTTTTTCTCCTTAAAGTTCGATCAAAGTGCCGTCGGCGGCGACTTCACGGAAAAAACAGCTGCGTTTGCCGGTATGACAGGCAATGCCGCCGATTTGTTCGACTTTGAAAATGACCGTGTCCTGATCGCAGTCCACCAGGATCTGTTTGATTTTCTGCAAATGGCCGCTGGTCTCGCCTTTTTTCCACAACTCATTGCGGCTGCGGGAAAAATAGGTCGCATAACCGGACGAGAGCGTTTCCGCCCATGATTCCGGAGAAATATACGCCTGCATCAGCACTTCACCGCTGGCGTGATCCTGTGCGATCGCCGGGATCAGACCGTGGCATTTCTGAAAATCCAGTTCGACTTTTGCCATATCGCCCACCCTTTCCGCTGCTTACAGCGCCGTATCCAGAAATTTTGCGGCATCGTGCAGGACTTTCACCCCCTGTGCCATGCCCTCGCGGTGGCGGAAAACCGAAGTTCCGGCGACCAGCACATTGGCGCCGTTGGCGACGACCAGATCGACATTTTTCTCACTGATACCGCCATCGACTTCGATGTGGCAATGCAGATTTCTGCGGGCGATCTCCCGGCGGAATGCTGCGATTTTTGCCACCTGATCCGCCATGAAACTCTGACCGCCGAAACCGGGTTCGACCGTCATCACCAGCACCATTTCCAATTTATCCAGATAGGGGAAAAGCGCCTCTGCCGGAGTCGCCGGTTTCAGCGACAAACCGGCGGTGCAGCCGGTTTCATGGATGCAGTCGATGGTTTTATCCGGATCATCGGCACTCTCCACATGAAATGTGATGTGATCCGCCCCCGCTTTGGCAAATGCCGGAGCATAAAACAGCGGACGCTCGATCATCAAATGCACATCAAACAACGCCTGACTGCGTTTACGCAGTGAGGAGATCACCGGCACCCCGAAAGAGATATTCGGCACCAGTTTGCCGTCCATCACGTCCAGATGGAGCAATTCCGCCCCGGCGGCGACGACCTCATCGGTCTCTTTGCCCAGTTCGCAGAAATCTGCCGCCAGAATGGAGGGGGAAACTAAAATCTGTTCCCGGGAAAATTTTCTGATATCCAACATTTTTCACCTCAAATTATATTATAAAACTGATTTGCGCTTCACATGAAATTCCCACACCTGCGAACGGCGGATCTTGCGGACGAAAAATTCCGCATTTTTCCACGTCAGGGAATCCCCGACTTTCACCTGCCGGTCGATTTCCCGGTCAAACCAGCTGGAAACCGACTCCGCCCGGCGCGGCAGATCCAGATTGGTCTCATCTGCCAGCTGGGACATGGGAATACCGCCGCCGACCACCCAGAGATTTTCCCGGGGCGAGTAAAACGTCCGCGGCAGCGGGTCAAATTCATCATCCAGATCGCCGATAAGTTCCTCAACGATATCCTCCAACGTGATCAGACCGCAGGTCTCTTTGCTGCCCGGATCGCGGATAATGGTCATGTGACAGTGCTGGGCGGCAAACATTTCCAGCAGTTTGCTGGCGGTATCTTCCGGTTCGGCAAATGCGATCGGGCGCATGATCGCCGAGAGTTTCATATCGCCTTTGCCGTGATGTACCGCCAGAATGATCTCTTTGATATTGACGTAACCGGGAATATTGTTCCGGTCGCCGCCGACACAAAGCGGATAACGGGTGTGAAAATCATTGCCGGTGACCATGATCGCATCGTCCAGCGACATATTGGCATCCAGAAACGCCACATCCTCTGCCTCGATCATCACGTCGGCGGCACTGCGTTCCGAGAGATACGGCACCATGCGGATGATCCGTTCCTGACGGCTGCTGATCGCCTGATTGCTGCGTGCCAGAGATGCCAGAGCTGAAATTTCCTCCGCCGGAGTCGGCCGTTTCGGAGCGCGCCCCTCAAACGGACGGTTGATAAATTTGGTCAATTTGATCAGCGGCGACATAATGATCCCCGCCACAAACAGCGGACGGGCGGCGAATTGCAGGACTTTGGTATTGAAACGCACGCCGAGAGTTTTCGGCAGCAATTCCGTGTACTGCACCATCACCAGCGTAAAAATCAGCGAAAACACCCCCATGTACGCCCCGTAACCCAGTTTGTCAAACTTGGCACCGGCGACTGCCGCACCGATGGTATGGGCGGCGGTATTCAAAATCAGAATAACTGCCAGCGGCCGGTCAATATCTTTTTTCAGACCGACCATGATATCGCCGATACGCGGCAGCCGCTGCCGCAATTCTGCGATCTGACTGGGCGTGACACTTAAAACTGCCGCCTCCATCAATGAACAAAGATGTGAGATAATCAACGCGCAAGCGACACTTGCACCTAATATAAACCAATCCTCCACTTTATTTTCCCCGAATCTTTATGTGCGGCTGCCAAATCCTTTATTTATGCCGCAGATATATTGCTTTCTTTCAGACATACCGGAAACTTTCCGGCAAACGGCAAAGCAGAAAATCACATTCCCTTTGCCTCCTTTTTAGCGGCTTCCTGTTCCATTTTTTCCACGCTCAACCAGCCGTCAAGAGCGATAACTTTATTTCTGGGCCAGATACTCCGGCAATAATTTATCATGGATTCCCGCATCTGTTTGAATGGCGGCAGAGTGTTGCGTTTGACATCGCGGTTTTCTTTCAGGTACTGGCGGTGGATAAAGAGTGCCAGCCGGTTGTAATCCACGGCATCTTTGCGCTCGCCGGAAACCAGTTTATCCAAACTGCGGTAAATACATTCGCTGACGATGGAACTCGCCTTTTTAACATCGCCGTCCCGGACATCCTCGGCGAACTCTTTCATCACAAATTCCACGACGTTGTTCTGTTTCTGCGGGCCGTCCTCTTTGATGAGTTTGCGGAAGTATTCCTCCGCTTCACGCGGCTCATTGAGGTAGAGCATCGGGATCGCATCTTTCAGGAAATTTATCCGGGCACTGCGGAAAGATTCGGCGCTGCCGCCCTGTTCCGCCTGCTGTGCCTCCACAAACGCATCGTATGCCGGACGGGCAAGTTTGTAGTTGGGGATGAATTGCAGATACGCCCCCTGATCGGTGTCGATCACCAGCAATCTGCCGCTGCGGAACGCCGCTTGCAGAGCGTGGGTGATGTCCCGGCGGCAATGGACGTCTTTACCATGACTTTTTTCCAATCCGATCGTCGCCCAGTAGATCGCCTGTGATTCCGGCACCCGCCAATCCATTTCGCCGTAACGCTCATTGAGTTTGACCATTTGCGCCGGGTCCAGACGCAATTTATCCCGGAGCATCTGCGCCCGGAATGCGGCACTGATCTCATTGGCTTCAGCCGGAGTCAGTTTTTCCAGCAGTTTTGCCGGCAGATTTGCCGGTATCGGCTGCCGGAATGCCTCGTACAACGCCTGATAATCTTTATATCCCGCCGCTTTTGCCGCCTGCCAGATGCGGTGCGATGCAGGATATTTTTTCATAAATTCCGCTTCGCCCGCCGGAGCAGCTGCCAGATATTTCCAATCCGGTTCGGCAGTGCCGAAAATCGTCATCATCTCCATCGCCAGCTGATTTTTGTAATACAAATGGGCATCATCCAGCACGTTGCCCATTTTGTGCAGATAGATCCATGCCAGTTCATGGTACAGTTTCGGGTCATTGGGATTGTAGAGCAAAGCTTTGTCCCGGATCAGTTTGATCCCCTCATTGACCCAGTACCAGCGCTCCTCCCAATCGGAACTGGTCACGGAAATATTGTACGCCAAATTCCACGCCAGATAAGCGGTTCCGCCGGAGTAATTGGGCTGCAGATCAGTGATCCACCGCGCCAGCTGTACCAGTTCAAAGTAATTCTTTTTGGACTTCATTGATTCCGAACGCAGCCACAGCATATCCGCCAGCAAGCCCCGGAAACTGCCCAATGCCACCGAGGTAAATGCCACCGCCGGCGGCGCATCTTTCACCGTCCCGGTGAAGCGCAACTGCTCTGTTTCGATGGTTTCGTCCATGCGGCGTTCCATCACTCTGATCGTCACCAGTGCGGCGATCGTGACGATCACCAGCGCCATAAAAATTGAAAAATTGCGCCACTTGCTCATTTTTTCACCGCCAATCCGAGTTCACGCCGGCTGTAAAGCCACATCCCGAACAGGAACAGCGGCACGCCGCGGCAGATGAAGTAGAATAAAAACAATTCGCCGATGTAGCTGAATTCGATCAGTTTGCCGTTTGCCAGCAGGTCGGTGACATCAAATTTCTGCAGGGGGATGACCACGGTCAGCAGCAATTGCGCCACCGCCTGACCGATGGTGGAAATTTTGTCTTCAGCAAAAAATTCCGGATCGGTCAACACCATCGAAAACGTCCCGAACAGCAGATAACTGCTCACCATAAACACCGCCGTCGGCATGGTCAGAAACCCGCCGAATGCACACGCCAGACCGGACAGCAGCAGTAATTGGATCACCATGACCAGCATGCCCCGCAGGAAGTTTGCTTCAAAACTGCACACTGGGATCAGCAGGGCCGGTCCATCGGAAACCTGATAAAAGTGTTTGCCTTTGTAACGGTCAAGATTTTTGACTTTGACCCTGATTTCGCCGTCGGGGGAGACCAGACCTTTGGGGAGGTCTTTTTCATGGAATACTCCGGTGAAAACCTGCTCTGCCGGAGCAGTCAGACCATGCAGGGCATAGCCGCCGGTTTTTTCATTGACTTCAGGCATCAGGACTGTCCATTCCACATAGGTATTGCGCTGATCTTCGGTAGCAACTTTGCCCAGATAGGGACGGTAGCGGAGGATCACGGTTTTTTCATTCAGCTCCTGCGGGATGTTTTTGAAAACCCACTCCTCGCTTTTGCCGGGCTGGATCTCGACCGAACCGGGGGCTTCCTGCAATTTGGCAATGAGTTTTTCCCGTTCACTCCGGAGCGCTTCATTGGTTTTCGGCGTCCCGGATTTTTCAGCGATGGCGGCACTCAGTCGGATCTCCCGGTCAGCGATCTCCTCCGGGCTCAGCCGGTGCGGGAAATAACTGCGCCGCCCCACCAGGATCGTGGAACGGATGCGCTCCTGATCGGCTTTTGCCATTTGCCGTTCGGATTCTCTGCCCGCCAGCGCCCGTTCCTCACCTGCGGCGTGGTAACGCAGCATAATGACCGCATACACTGCGATCCCGGCAAACAGCAGCAGGGCAATATTGATCAGATTGATACCGACCCATTTGCCCAGCCAGAGTTTCCAGCGTGCCACCGGTTTGGATACGACCATGTGCAATTGATAACTGTCGATATCATGCGACATGACATAACAGCCCAGCCACAGCGACGACAGTGCCAGAATAATGCTTACCGCCCACAAACTGTAAAGCAGTGAAACCTGGATGAATTCCTCGGCTTTGCTGACCGAGATCGACACCGGGATCACCGCCACACACAGCAGCAGCAATAACAGCAGCAGCTGAAAAACGTGTGACCGCAACGCTTTGCGCAGCGTCAACATGACTATTGCCCAAAATGCTCTCATCATTCACCCGATTTGCCGCCGAGCAGTGAATCAAGTTTATCATTGGCACGGCGCAGTTTTTCTTCATCATCAGCTGGTTTGACCGGTTCCGGTGCAGTTTTTCCGGCTTCCGGTTCTGCCGCATCACGCAACGCATCGGCAAGTTTATCCGCTGCCGGAGCCGGAGTTTCAGCTTTTGCCGGAAGCGGGACTTCTGCCTTTGCCGGAGCCGGAGTTTCCGGAGCGAGCAATGTTTGCAGCACCGCATTTTTATCGCTGCTGTCGCCGGTCAGATATTCGGCGATTTTGCCGCCGGTGGCGACACCGCTGGTGTCCACGCACTCCTGCCGTGCCTGCGCCACCACATCGAGGAAAAATTCCTCCAGAGTGCGCCGGGGATGGCCGATGCTGAACGATTCGCCGTCCAGATTTTCCCGGAGCAGTGCCAGCAATTTATCCATCACCGGTTTCGGCAGCTGCGGGGTGACGATCCGGGTCTCGTCGCCGACTGCCAGCAACTCATCCAGCGCCCCCTCGGCACGGATCTGACCGCCGTAAAGGACGATGACCCGGTCGCAGATATCCTCCACATCACTGAGCAAATGGCTGGTTATCAACACCGTTTTGCCCCGTTTTTTCAGGGCAAGGATCAAATCTTTGACCTCCCGGCAGCCGATGGGGTCAAGTCCGCTGGTCGGCTCGTCCAGAATCAGAAACGCCGGGTCGTTGATCATCGCCTGCGCCAGACCGATCCGGCGTGCCATACCTTTGGAAAATTCCCCGACTTTGCGGTAACGGGCATGGGAAAGCCCGACCATTTCCAGCAGCTGGTCGATGCGCTGTTTGCGGTCGGCGGCGGAAATATTGAACAGCGAACCGAAAAAATTCAATGTTTCTTCGGCGGTGAGAAATTTGTAGAGATACGATTCTTCCGGCAAATATCCGATTTCCCGTTTGGTCTCCACGGCCCGGGGGGATTTGCCGAAAACGGTGACTTTGCCGCCGGTGGGGTAGAGCAGTCCCAGCAGCATTTTGACGGTGGTGGATTTGCCGGAGCCGTTGGGACCGAGCAGTCCGACCACTTCGCCGGGGCGGATCTCGAAGTCGATGCCGTTGACAGCGCGGGCTTTGGGACGGTTCCAGAAATCCCGGAACAGTTTGGTCAAACCCACTGCCTGTACTACCGGTTCATAATTTTGTTCCATGAAAAATTCCTTGTTTCAGATTATTCACCGGCGGCAGGAGTTTCCGCCAGCGTCAACTCTTCACCGGTACGCACCAGACGCGCACTGTTGAAAATGATTATCAATGTACTGCCGGCGTGAAGCACCGCCGCCCAGATCGGGGTCATCATCCCGACAATGGAAAGAATCATACCGCCGAATACGAACAGCATGCCGAACAGCAGATTCTGGTTGATGATGACCTGCGATTTTTTTGCCAGATATATCAGCATGGCGATCCGGCGCAGATCGTTGGTCATCAGCGCCACCGAAGCACTGTTGATCGCAATATCACTGCCGATAGCGCCCATGGCGATACCCAGATCACCGGCGGCAAGCGCCGGAGCGTCATTCACACCGTCACCGACCACGGCGACGCAGTGGGTGCGTTTGACGTTTTCCACGAATTCCACTTTGGTTTCCGGCAGACATCCGGCTTTCACCTCGTCGATGCTGAGTTTGCCGGCGACCTCATCTGCCACGGACTGGCGGTCGCCGGTGACCATGGCGCAGTAGCGCACTCCCAGACGGCGCAGATCGGAGAGCATGACCGGGGATTCTTTGCGGATCTTGTCCCGGAAACCGATCCAGCCGAGCAATTTATCATCACAGCTGACGTAAACCACACTCATTCCGGCGGCTTCATCCGGATCACTGTCCGGCACAGAGATACCGGCATCACGCATCCAGTTGCCTCTGCCGACCCGGACGACATTCTGACCGCAATTTCCGGTCACGCCCCGGCCGTGGACTTCAGAGAATCCGGAAACTTCATCAAGTTCCAGTTCCGCCTCTTTGGCAAGTTTCATGATCGCCAGCGCCGTCGGGTGGTTGCTGACACGCTCCACGGAAGCGGCACGGCGGAGCAATTCTGCCGGAGTGATGCCGTCATTGCCCTGAAGTTTGACCACCGACAGCAAACCGTCGGTCAAAGTACCGGTTTTGTCAAATACAAACGCCGAAATCCGGCTGGCAAGTTCCAGATGGCTGATATTTTTGATAAAAATACCCATGCGTGCCGCCGCCGCCACTGCCGCCACGACCGCAGTCGGAGTCGCCAGCACCACCGCACAGGGGCAGGCAATCACCAGAAATGCGATCACGGAATTCATATCCCGGCTGAACCACCAGGTGATCCAGGCGACCATCAATACGGTCGGGGTATAATATCCGGCGTAGCGGTCGATGATCCGGACGACCGGAGTACGGCTGGCTTCCGCCTGCATAATCATATCTTTGACCTTGCCGAGCGTGGTATCGCCGCCGACTTTGGTCACGGTGATCTCCATCGCGCCGGTCAGGTTCTGGGTACCGGCAAAAACGTCGTCGCCGGGGCTTTTTTCCACCGGGACGGATTCACCGGTGATGGAGGCCTGATTCACGGTGCTTTCGCCGGTGGCGATCACGCCGTCCACCGGAAAATTCTCGCCCGGACGGATGCGGATGCGGTCACCGATTTTAAGCTGTGACGCCTGAACTTCGCTTTCACTGCCGTCGGGATTGATCAGATGTGCCGTATTCGGGGTCAATTTGATCAATGCCTCGATCGAACGCTGGGCGCCGCTGGCGGTACGGGTTTCCAGAATGATCGTCACCAGCAGGAAAAATGCGATGATGCCGGCAGTTTGAAAGTCGGCTTTGACCAATGCCGCCAGAATTGCCAGTGCGACCAGTTCATTCATGTAAACTTTGCCGCGCAACAGATCTTTGCAGGCGGTAATGATGATCGGCAGTGCCAGAATAAATGCGCCCAGCAGTGCCGACATACTGGCGGCAAATTCCTGCTCCGGCAGGAATTTCTCCAACAGAAAACTGTTGACCGTGAGAATACCGCCGACGAGGGCGAAACAGACTCTGCCCATGGAACGGTCGTGACCGACGCCGCCCTCGGCTTTATGATCGTGACCGCAGATACAGGTGGCATCCTGATGGTCGTGGTCATGCCCGCAGGCGCAGCTGCTGCTGTGATCGTGGTCATGCCCGCAGGCGCAGCTGCTGCCGTGGTGATGATCGTGGTCGTGACAGCAGGCTCCGGAATGTTGATGTTTTTCGCTCATGATTATTTACCCTCCCCTGCCGCCGGATCTTTTTTGACGGATTTTTTCAATTCCGGATTCAACAGCATCCGCAACTGTTTTTTCGTTCCCATAGTTCCCAGCAGAAACTTGTCATTCTGAATTTTAGCGGAAACATCGTTGAGCATGGCGGTATAAAGAGCCATGGTCACGGTTTCGGGATTGAGTTTATACTGGGCATAGATTTTGTCAAAATACGCTCTCTGCGCCTCGGTTCTGGCGATCACCCGTTTTTTGTAGGTATCTGCCGCCGCAATGATGCTGGCTTTTTCACTGCTGGTCTCATTTTCGACCCCGACCTGATAAGCGATCGCTTCGTTGCGCAGGGTACTGCGGGTATTACCGGCGGCGGTGACTTCGTCAAAGGCAGCTTTGGTCTTTTCCGGCGGATAGATCCGGTTCAGTCCGACGCTCTCGATCACCACACCGCAATCGCCGGCGGTGACCAGCCGGCTGTACTCCCGGCGGACGGCTTCACTGAATTTCCCCTGTCCGGCGTAAAGGATATCGCCGACTTCACTGCTGGCGGTGACATTGATGACCGCCTGACGGAAAAGATTCTGCAGAAATGTCACCGGTCCCCGGGTGGATTTCATCCCGTCAGCGTCGGTAAAAACGTCGTCGGGAGTGACTTTGCCGTTTTCCACGGGCATTTGCGGAGTGAGCAAAGTTTCGTAATATTTTTCCGGATTGGAGACCCGGTAAGCGATCGTCCACGAGCTGTGAACGATATTGGCATCGCCGGTAAGCAGGTAATTATCTCTGCCCGGTTCCAGTGAACCATCGCCGCCGGCAGCATTGGCAGCCGGAGCCAGTTCGATCTCCAACAGCTGCTGACTGGTCTGCACCCGGATGAATTGATTGACCGGATAAGGCAGGAACCAATGGCCGCCGGAGGTGTAAGTACCGATGATTTTGCCGAACCGGGTAACGATCACCGCCTGTTGCGGTTCGACCGAGAAATATCCGGCGCCGCTGAAAAAATAGATCAGCGTACCGATAATACCGATCAGCAGAAAGAGAAATGCCAACTGCAGGCTTTTTGCCAGTGACTTCAACCCGGCATCATATCTGCCGCTGCGGTCAAATTCACCGGAGATCACGCTTTTATTTTCATCCATAACCGTCACCGCCTCTTAATTTGCCGGTTTTGCAGCGGGCAGTTGTCCGGCGCCGGGTTTGAGCAGGTCAAACGGCGGGACATTGGTATCGAAAATCACGGTCGTTTTGCCCTGCATGACTTTTTGCAGAGCCTCAAGTTTCCGCAGGAACTCTGCCAGTTCGGGGCAATCTTTGAAAGCCTGATAATATTTGGCGGCTTCGGCGTCGCCTTCGGCGCGGATCTTCTGAGCTTTGGCTTCGGCATCGGCAATGGTGATGGCTTTCATGCGTTCGGCTTCGATGCGGATTTTTTTGGCTTCGCTTTTGCCCTCTGCCAGACTTTTGTCGGCGAACTGTTTGCGTTCGGCGATCATCCGGTCAAAAACTTTTTCCGAAATCGTTTTCGGCACGCCGAGCGTATTGATGCCGACACCGACGATGGTGATGCCGAAATCGGCGGTATCTTTTTCCAGACTCTGCCGGATGCGGTTCTGGATCTCGCCGAGTTTGAGTTTGGATTTGTCGGTGTTGACGATCGCATCAAACGGATACTGTCCGAAAGCACTGTTTTTGGCGCTCCGCATCATGGTATTGAGCAGATCTTCAGCGCTGGCGACATCTTTCAGGCGGCTGAAAAAGACTTCCGCATCGGAAATCCGGTAGTTGACAAAGATCCCGGCGATGATGTTATGCCCGTCTTTGGTGGCGGTTTCCTCAAGTTTGCCGCTGCTGCCCTCGTAACAGCGGATGCGTTTGTCAAAGAAGTAGACCTTCTGGAACGGGAACGGCCAGCGGAAGTGCAGTCCCGGATCGCTGACCACTGCCGGACGACCGAAAGTGGTGACGACCGCCACTTCGGTCTGGTTCACCTGAAATGAGAACACTGCCGTCAAAAGCACCAGTGCAACGATCAGACCGAGCAGCATGGTCGGCCAGTGTTTCAGAAAATTTCCTTTTGCCATGATAGAATTCCTTATGTTATATTATCACTTATTTATTGTTTCTGGTATCATTGCTCAACTCGCCGGTGTCCAGATCGATCAGATCCAGCCGTTCACGGGTCTCGAAATTGATCTGGTAAACTTCATCGCTCAAATCGGGGGAAACCACAAATTTGCGGATATCTTTCAAACCGTTTTCCATGATCTCCATTTTAGCGTTGAGAATAAACATCGCCGGCATGGCGAAATACGCCTGCAGCTGACTTTTGTAACGTTCGCTCTCGGCGGCGGCAACGGTACGTTTTTTCGCAGCTTCGCCGGATGCGACAGATTCGATTTCCAGAGCTTCAGCCTGAGATTCCGGAATGATCGTGGCTTCGTAGGCTCTGGCTTTCAGGATCTCGGTCTCTTTTTCCTCCATGGCACCGATCACGTTCTGATAAGCGGGGGCGACTTTTTCGACCGGCGGGTGGGCATCCATGATCCCGACCCGGATGATCTCCAAACCCAGCTCACTGCTGTCGGCAAGCTGCTGGATCCGGGAGCGCAGTGCCGCTTCGGCCTCGCCTCTGCCGCTGGCAAGCAGTTTATCCATCGTGACCCCGGAAAGATACTCCACCAGCGCCTGTTCGCCGAGCCGCTGGAGCGTTTTGACCGGAGCAGCGCTGTCATAAGCATATTTCAGCACCCCGTCCCGGCGGATGCGGTATTCGATGGGGATGGACATATTGACAAACGAAATACTCGATGAGCCGCTGACATCGGCACTTTTTTTACCGGAAGCGGCATCAGGTTCCTGAACGGCGACGATGAAAGGATCTTTGGCGCCGCCGTGTTCATTGGTCCAGAGGACGACGGCGCTTTCGGAGCGTTTGGCGGCACCCTCGGCGCTTTCGCCGATGATGATGCGGTGGACTTCGGTACAGCTGAACTGTTTGATATCACCGAAAGGATAAGGCAAAGTCCAGTAGACCCCCGGTTCCAGCAATTCAGAGGAAATTCTGCCGAAACGCTCTTTCACCCCGACTTTATTGGCACCGACTTCGTGGATGCAGGTAAAGCCCCACAACAGCACTGCCCAGAGGATCAGCACCGGGAAAAATGAGCGCTCGATAAAGGAGTAGATCCAGGTACCGGAAACTTTGAAACCAAACTGGTAATCCAGCGCAGAAGCGATATTTTTCAGCACGCCGCCGGGTTCGGTAAAGAGCGCCAGCAGTTGGCTTTCAAAGACCGGACGGCTCTCGCCCAAAGTGCGGGGACGGTAAAATTCGATGATGAAATTGACGGCGAATTCAGCGCCGAGGACGACGAATATCCAGAAAAACACTTGCGCGATGACCGCATCGAGCGTAATAATATTATTGGCATAGCACAGTGCCGACGCCGCAGAAGCGCCGAGGGTGAAAAATCCGGCGAGCATCCACGCCCCCACCGGCCGCAGCCAGCGGAATCCCGGCGTCCGGGACTGCCCGATGAAAAACGCTCCGGCGAAAACGGCGACCATCATTTCCACGGCGGCGATCAACGCCGTATGCACCGCTGAACCGGTCATCACAACTTCGGCGCCCTCCCGCAGATTCCAGGTTTTGCGGCACTGCCACAGCATCAATCCCAGCAGTACACACGCCAGCACAGCGATCACATACGGGGCGAACCGGCGGTAATTGGCAAATGTTCTGCCGGCGGTGAAGCGGACATCCTCCTCCACATTCAGCGCCCGGCTCTCCATGCGTTTGGCCAGCAGAGATTTCTCCTCCTCCTCCCGCTGCATGCCGCCGAACAACATCCCGTAAACGATCGCCGCCACGGAAAACAGCAGTGACAATACAAACGGTATCACCGCCAGCGAAAGCATATCACCGCCGCGTTTGGACGCCTGAAGTGAAACACATACCGCCATAAGCAGTGAACCGGCACAGCCGATCCATGCCAGTTTGGTCAACAGTCTGGCGCGGTCATCGGCACGCTTGAAGTCGTTATTTTTATCCAAAATATCCACCTTGATTATGTTGTTATTTTTCTATACGGTCACAATATACACAATAATATCTGCAAGCTGTTTTTCAACAGTTTGTTTTCTTTCTGCCGGAGTTTTTTCGGCTCAAAACGTTTATTTTTCCGGGATTTCCGCAATTTGCCGGACGCAGACGACTCTGACTCCGGCGGGGGTATTCTTGACGATTTCACCGGAAACTTTTACCTTTTTCCCGGCGAATGCGGCAATAGTTTCCGCTTTTTCAGCGGTGATGAAAGCGAGATTTTTGCCGTCCGGAGCATCGAGCAGGACGTAGGCGGTTTCCGGAGTTTCGCTGTATTTCCACGCAGTGACGATACCGGTAAGTTCCAGATGCAGATTTTTAGTTTTCGCTTCTGCCGTTTTTCCGGCTTCAGTTTCAGCGGGGGCTTTTTCAGCTTCGGCGGCGGGGGCGGCAGTTTTGGGCATGCCGTCGGTGCCGAATGCGGCTTTATCGTAATCCACGCAGAATGCGGCGACGTAGACTTTGACCGTTTCCGGCGGCACGATCCGCACCCAGCCGTTGCGCCGTTCGTCGATGCGCTGAACTTTGGCACCTTTGGGCAGGACACCGATGATCGTGGCATCAGTGGACATGGCACTGCGCATATTGAGTTCGCCGACCAGCACTCCGTTGGCGCCGACTCTGGCTTCGGAAATATAAATTTTCATATTTGCCGGGGCGGTCAGTTCCAGCCAGTTACCGATCTCCCGGATGATTTTGATTTCCGTACCGGATGCGATCTTGCCGGCAACAGGGAAATTCAATCCGGCGCCGGTACGCATATTGAGAAAATCAGCATTGACTTTACCGGTGACCGTGGTCACTGCGGCGGGCGTTTGAGCCGCCAGAACCGCAGTAAAAAACAGTGCCGCCAGAGAAACAAACCATTTATTCATCATAAAAACCTTTCATCTTGTTGAAAAAATTCTGATTTGACAGTACTTTAATATAACGTAAGGAGTTGATAACTGCAAATGAATAATGAAAAAAATCCGTCGGAAAACGGAAAACTGCTCAATGATTTCATCCGTTACCTGCGTACAGAGAAAAATGCTTCGCCCCACACCATTGCGGCATACTATGCCAATACGGTCGAATTTGCGGTCAAGATCCGCAATTCCGATGCTTCGTTCGACGACTGGACGAGCGTTGACCGGGATCAGGCCCGCAGTTTCATCATGGCACTGCACGAAAGCGGTAATTCCAAAAGTTCCATCCAGCGCAAATTATCCGCTTTGCGGGCGTTTTTCCGCTATTTATTGATCTGCGGCAAAGTTGCCGAAAATCCTTTCACCGCACTGCCGGCGATCAAAACCGATAAAACTCTGCCTAAAGTCATGAGTATCAATCAGGTCGATTCGCTCATCAATGCCGTGACCGCCTGCTGGCTGGCAAAAGAGAGCGCCAATTCGATCCGCAACAGCGAAGCGGCGGCATTTTCATGCTCCCGGGACAAAGCACTGATCGAAGCGATCTACTCCGGCGGCTTGCGTATCAGCGAAGTTCTGGGCTTGAACTACGGCGATGCGGATGTCTCCAGCGGCATTGTCAAAGTGCGGGGCAAAGGCAAAAAAGAGCGCCTTGCCGTATTGGGTACTCCGGCAAAAAAAGCGTTGCGGGAATATCTGCGTTTCCGCAATGCCGCCGGAGCATCACGCGACCGGGAAGCGCCGTTATTTCTCAATCAGCAGTTGTCCCGGCTCACGCCGCGCTCATTTCAGCGCAACTTGAAATCTTACCTGCTGCAAGCCGGTCTGCCGCCGGATCTGACCCCGCACAAACTGCGCCACTCCTTTGCCACCCATCTGCTGGATGCCGGGGCGGATCTGCGCAGTGTGCAGGAGATGCTCGGTCACGAAAACCTCAGCACCACCCAAATCTACACCCATGTCAGCGCAGAACGGCTGAAAAAAGTCTACCTGCAATCCCATCCCCTCGCCGGTGGTAAAAAATCATGATCCAGCTCCCCGTTGCCGAACTTCTGCCGCAAATTTCTCCGGCACTGCGTTCCTGCCGTACCGTGGTCATCCACGCCGAACCGGGGGCGGGCAAAACCATGCTGGTACCCGAATTCATCCACCGCCACTGTCATGACGGCATGACGATCCTGGTCGAACCGCGCCGGATCGCCGCCCGTGCCGCCGCCGCCGGGATCGCCGCCATCCACGGTTTCACGCTGGGCAAAGAGTGCGGTTTTGCCGTCCGCGGCGAAAAAAAATCTGCCGCAGAGACCGGAATTCTGGCGGTCACCCCCGGCGTGCTGCTGCAAATGCTTCAGCGTGACCCGGAACTTACCGGCGTCACCGCACTGATATTTGATGAATTCCACGAGCGCTCGCTGGAGGTCGATCTGGCGTTCACGCTCGCTCTGGATGTCCGGGATTCCCTGCGGGACGATCTGGTGCTGGCGGTGATGTCGGCAACCCTGGATGCCGCCGGGATCGGGGAATTTCTGCACGCTCCGGTGCTCACTTCGCCGGGACGGACATTTCCGGTGGATATATCTTACCGGCCCACTTCCCCCGAATGGCGCGATCTGCCCCGGGAAATCGGGCGGGCGGTACTGGAAAATCTCGCTTCCGGCGCCGGAGATATTCTGGTTTTTCTGCCCGGTGCGGAGGAGATCGAACGCACTGCGGCACTGCTGACAGCATCACTGCCGCCGGAATTTATTTTGGAAAAACTTCACGGCTCGCTCCCGTTTGAAGCACAGAAAAAAGTTCTCACCCCCGCCCCGGAGGGCAAACGCCGGGTCATTCTCTCCACCAACGTCGCCGAAAGCAGTCTGACCCTGCCCAATGTGCGCTGTGTCATTGACTCCGGCTGGGAAAAAGTCCCCTGCTACCGCCCCGGCGCCGGCATGACCTTTCTGGAACCCCGCCGGATCACCGTGGATTCAGCGATACAGCGCTCTGGACGCGCCGGACGTACCGCACCGGGGATGGCAGTGCGCTGCTGGGATAAGTTTCAGGAAGCGGCTTTTGCGTCCCATGCCCGGCCGGAGATCCTGACGGCGGATCTCGCCCAATTGGCTCTGACTTTGGCAAACTGGGGAGCTGCTCCCGGTCAACTGCGCTGGCTCGATCCCCCGCCGGAAGCGGCGTATCAGGCGGCACTGACGACGCTGCAAACGCTGGGTTTTATGGATAAAGACCACCGTCTGACCCCACTGGGCAAACGCAGTGCCGCCGTCCCGGTACAGCTGCGGCAGGCGGCAATGATGCTCCATGCCCCGGCAAATATGCGCCGTCTGGCGGCATCGTGTGCGGCGCTATTGGAGGAAAAAGATGATTTCCGGGCGTATGGCGGGGCTGACTTGCGTGACCGGCTTGACCGGTGGCAGCAGCAGCCGGGGCGTTTCCGGCTCCAAACCACCATCCGTGACCGGCTGCTCCGGGAATTCCCCGACTCCGGTTCGGGGAATAACGCCGATCCCGGCAGGATCATCGCCGCCGCTTTTCCGGAATGGATCGGAGCCGCACGCACCCGCCACGGCACCGGATTTCAACTCGCCGGCGGCAGGGCGGCGGCTTTGCAGGAAAACGACCCGCTGCGGGGGGCAGATTTTCTGGCGATCGCCCGTCTGGACGGCTCCGGCAAAGGCGATGCCGCCATCAGATTGGCAGTGCCGGTCACTGCTGAAGTTTTAGAAGATCTGTTCGCTGACCGTATTTTCACCGCCACCGTCACAAATTTTGATGCTGATTCCGGACGCTTCACCGCCCGGAACGAGCGCCGGCTGGGAGAACTGGTTTTGTCATCGTCCCCCTGTCCCGTGCCGGATGAAATGCGTTTCCGGGCTCTGATTTCCGAAGCCTTGCGCCGCCAGATCCAACTGCCCCCGCCGGAAGCGAAAGCCGCTTGTCAGCTGCTCGACCGCATCCGTTTCGGCAGAGCGCACGGCATGACGGATCTGCCGGACTGCTCAACTGCGGCATTGGCAGAAAAACTGCCGGAGTATGCCGCCGCTTTTCTGCGGGGAGCCTCCAGTTTCGCCGAACTCAAAAAAGCCCCGTGGCTGGAAATCATTTCCGCCATGCTCTCCTACGAAAACCGTACTCAACTCGACCGCCTCTGCCCGGCGAAATTCACCGCCCCCAGCGGCATGGAATTCGCCATTGACTATTCCGGCGATGTCCCCACTCTGGCAATACAAATCCAACAACTCTACGGCGTTAAAGTCCACCCCTGCGCCGGAGCTGACCACATGCCGCTGAAACTGGAACTGCTCTCTCCGGCAATGCGCCCGGTGCAGATCACTTCCGACCTGCCCGGCTTCTGGCACGGCTCCTGGAGTGCCGTCGCCAAAGAAATGCGCGCCCGCTACCCCAAACACCTCTGGGCTGATGACCCCGAAAACAGCGCCCCCATGCGCCGTTCCGTCAAATCTCACTGACTTTCCCCGGATGGCATGACTTTTGTGTGGATGCAGGCGTTTTTGTTTGCAGTCTGCGGGCGGTTGATTTTGATATTTAGCGTGGTTACGCTTTTTTTGTGGGGGCTCACGCCGCCCCCACACCCCGGCGCCCGCCAAGGCGGGATTTTGCTCTTGGTGTGTCCGCGCTTTATGGCGTGGCTGGTGGCTTGACTCGTGTGGCGCAATTCTGCGGCCTCTTCCGCCTTTTATGGCGAAAGAGGCACTGGTATTGCGCCACGGTTGCC
>SUVU01000129.1 GCA_015061865.1 Lentisphaerota bacterium | reverse complement strand
GAAACACCGGAAACACCGGAAACACCGGAAACACCGGAAACACCGGAAACACCGGAAACACCGGAAACACCGGAAACGCCGGAAACACCGGAAACGACGGAAACGCCGGAAACGCCGGAAACGCCGGAAACGACGGAAACGACGGAAACGACGGAAGTGCTGGAATTATCCGGCGAAATGGACGAAAAACCCCGGAAACGGCGCCCCAAACCGCAGTCAGAAGTGGAAATTCCGGCGGTTCCGGTAAAAAAAGTTGAACCTGACGACGATGATCTGGGAATAATTCAGCCTGAATTCGGATTTTGACCGCAAAGGGGGATTTTATGAAATTCACCAAATCCCAATGGTGTTGGATCCTGTATGATCCGGCGTGTTCTGCACACGCATTGATCGTCAGGACACTTTTTGCGGCGATTTTTCTCAACATCTGCGCTGATGGACGATTTACTGATGATAAAATCACGTCGCTGTGGGCATCAACGGCCAGTTTTGCCTGTCTGTTTGCCGGAATTATCGCAGTTTCATGCGGCTCGACGGTCGATGCCAAAAAGCGCAAAGCCGCAGCTTTAATGATCTCATCTTCAGTCTGTATTCTCAGTTGTTTTGCCTATTTATTCTGTCATAAAGGCGATTGGTTCGCCGTGCTTGCCATCTCATTCTGCGGTATCGCCTCATTTGCGGTCGCCAACAGTTTTTATGATGCGCTGCTGCCGGATATTTCCATCCCGGAGGAACGCAACGCCATATCGACCACCGGATTTGCCCTCGGCTATGCCGGTGCGATCGCAGTGTCGCTGATCTGCCTGCCGCTGACATTTTTACTTAAAGGCGTGCTGTCCCTGAAAATCTCATTTGCCGTTGCCGGTACTTGGTTTGCCCTGCTGGCACTGCCGCTGTTTTTACGGGTGCGGGACAGTGAACGTCCAGTGGAACATCCCAAAAAACTGACGGAAACATTTGCTTTTATCCGGCGGCAAAAAAACATCCTGCTCTTTCTGATCGCATATTTACTCTATATAGACAGTGTCGGCACGATCATGTTTGCAGCAGCGCCATTGGCGGCAGGACTGCAAATTTCCACCGAATACCTGCTGGTCACCATTCTGGGGCTGCAATTTCTGGGCTTGCCGTTCACGCTGCTGTACGGTCATCTCGCAAAAAAAATCCCGGAACGCCGCCTGATCTATATGGCGATCACCGTTTACATGGTGATCGCAGTGCTTGCCGGGGTGATGTCATTTGTCCCGTCGCTGAAAATCCGCCAACTCCTGTTTGTGATCATCGCATTTCTGGTCGGCACCAGTCAGGGCGGGATCCAGGCGTTGAGCCGGTCTCTTTTCAGCAAACTGATTCCGCCGGAAAGGTCAGCAGAACTTTTCAGCGTTTACAATATTTTCGGCAGATTCACCACGATCATCGGGCCGCTGCTGATGATCCCGCTGGCGGTATGGCTGTGGGACCGGGCGGAACTCGGCATCACTTTGATGCTGCTGCCGGCAGCACTCGGAGTGTATCTGCTGCACAAAATCACTATCCCCGGGGAATAAAATGGCGGCTTACATCATAAAACGCTCATTGTTGGCGATTTTCACTTTGCTGATGATCCTGTTCGTCAGTTATGCGCTGCTGCGGCTCGCCCCCGGCGACCCGACCCGCAGTGACTCCTTTGCCGGCAATGGACAGCAGGGGACGATCGATGCCAAAAGCGGCGCTTTGCATGAAAACACCTCGTTGAGAGAAAAACTGGCATTGGACAAGCCGGTTTTGACCGGATTTGCCCTCTGGCTGCGTGCGGCAGTTGCGGACGGGGATTTCGGCAGTTCCGCTTCCGTGGAACCGGGAAGAAGCGTTACCGGAATGATTTCCGAACGGCTGCCGGTCACATTGAAACTGAATCTGCTGGCGATTTTGCTCACTTATTTACTGGCGATCCCGATCGGGGTGTATTCCGCCTCACGCGCCGGCGGGATTGCCGACCGGACGATGGAATTTCTGCTGTTTGTGCTTTATTCCCTGCCGCTGATGTGGGTCGGACTGCTGCTGCAATCGCTTTTTTGCGAAGGCGGCAAATTTCCGCTGTTTCCTTTGAACAGCCAGATCGCCAATGCCGGGGAGTTGAATATCTGGCAGTATCAGCTGGCAGAACTTCATATCCTGATCCTGCCGGCGGTATGTTTATCTTATGCCGGATTTGCCGGATTGTCCCGCTACGCCCGCAGCAGTGTATTGCAAAATATCAACAGCGACTACATCCGTACCGCATACGCCAAAGGACTCGGCACACATACGGTATTGTGGAATCATGCGTTCCGCAATGCCCTGATTACGATGATAACGCTTTTCAGCGGCATTTTGCCGTCACTGGTTTCCGGAAGTTTGCTGATCGAGTATATTTTCGGTATCCCGGGCATGGGCAGTCTCTCTTTCAACGCTCTGGAAAGCCGGGATTATCCGCTGCTGATGGCGTTGTTCACATTTACCGGAGCATTGACTCTGGCGGGAATTTTTATCAGCGACCTGCTCTATATGGCGGCAGACCCGCGGATCAGACTGCACAAATGATTCAATTTTTTTGGATCACAATAAACGCATTGCCGTCCGGATCACAGCCCCGGTAACAGGTTCTCCCCATCCGGTCAAACGGATCAGAGAGGGCGACCGCATCTTTTTTCAACCGTTCCGCCAACGCCGGAACATCACAGCATTCAAATGCGAAATGCACCGCCCCGGAGGCATGTTCCAGATACCTGACAGAACACGCTTCCAGAGTCAGCATGGTCTGATCGGTCAATTTGAACATCACAAAACTGTTGCTGTCCATGATAACTTCGCCAAGCTGCAAAATTTCACGGTAAAAATAGCGGCAGGTATCAAGATTGCCGGTCTGAATAACGATTTCGTGATACATCATCAGTTCTCCATATTTTCGTCTTTCACATACGTCATGACACTGAATATACCGCCTCGACAACCAAAATGCAACGGGAAAAAGCGTTTTTTATCGCTTTTATGCTTGCGAAAACGGCTTTTATGCCGTAAATTATATAAAGGTGTATACTATATTGCAGTAAACTCTATTATAAAGAAGGATTTTTATTGTGAACAACTCCTACCGCAACCCGTTGACCGACCGTTATGCCGGCAAAGAGATGAGCTTCATCTGGTCGCCCCAGCACAAACACTCCACCTGGCGCAGACTCTGGCTGACGTTGGCAAAATGTGAGCAGAATCTCGGTCTGCCGATCACCGATGAGCAGATCAAACAACTCTCTGAACATCTGGATGACATCGACTTTGACCGGGTCGCCGCTCTGGAAAAAGAGTTGCGTCACGACGTGATGAGCCACATCCGGGCGCTTTCCGAACTCTGCCCCGATGCCGCCCCGATCATCCACCTCGGTGCGACCAGCTGCTTTGTCACTGACAATACTGAATTGCTTCAGACCAAAGAGGCGTTTGCCGTTATCCGCGGCAAAATGCTCAAACTGATCTCCAATCTGGCAAATTTCTGCGATGAATACCGGGCGCTGCCGATGTTGGGTTTCACCCACTTTCAGCCGGCACAGTTGACCACTCTGGGCAAACGTTTTGCCCTCTATCTGCAGGATTTCGTGCTGGATTTTGAACGTCTGGAAAACGAAATGGCCAATCTGCCGTTCCGCAGTGTCAAAGGCACGACCGGCACGCAGGCAAGTTTTCTGGAGCTTTTTGACGGCGACCACGCCAAATGCCGCCAGCTGGAAAAAGATGTCGCCAAAGCGATGGGATTTGACAAAGTTATCGCCCTTTCCGGTCAGACTTACACCCGCAAAGTCGATTACTTCACTTTGACCGTGCTTTCCGGTATCGCCCAGAGCGCTGCCAAAATGGCAACCGATATCCGGCTGCTGGCTTCCATGAAAGAGGTCGAAGAACCTTTCGGCGCCAAACAGGTCGGTTCCAGCGCCATGGCTTACAAACGCAATCCGATGCGCAGCGAACGGATCACTTCGCTTGCCCGTTACGTCATGAATCTGCCCGGCAATGCCGCCGCGACCCACTCCACCCAGTGGTTTGAACGCACGCTGGATGATTCAGCCAACCGCCGCATCGTACTGCCGGAAGCGTTTCTCGCCACCGACGTCATCCTCTCCATCCTGATCAACGTCACCGACGGATTGCAGGTGTGGAAAAAGGTCATTGAACGCCACATCAACGCCGAATTGCCCTTCATGGCGACCGAAAACCTCCTCATGGAAGCAGTCAAACACGGCGGCGACCGTCAGGAACTGCACGAAGTCATCCGTGAACACTCCATGGCAGCATCCCGCCGGGTCAAAGAAGAAGGTCTGGACAATGATCTGATCGACCGCCTCCGCAATGATCCGGCATTTGCGGCGATCAAAGATGATTTCGATACGATCATCAATCCGGCAGCATTCATCGGCCGCGCCCCGCAGCAGGTGGAGGCGTTCCTCGATGAAGTCGTCCGTCCGCTGCTGAAAGAGCGTGCCGCTGATGTGGCTGGCGGTGATGCCGTCAATGTGTAATGGTAAAAAACCTGTTTTATAAATCAAGGAGAAAAATAAAATGGCTTTCATGGATCAAAAGTATCTCATCAGCAATGCCGCCGGTCTGAAAATTTTTGACACGGTCAAATCATTGCCGGTGGTCGATCCCCACAACCACGCAAACGTCAAAGAGATCGCCGACAACAACTGCTACGCCGATGCCTGGCAGCTGTTTGCCGCCACCGACCACTATGTTTGGGAAATGATGCGCAAACGCGGCGTGCCGGAATCCCTCATCACCGGCAAAAACGCCTCTCCGAAAGAAAAATTCCTCGCTCTGGCAAAAGTTTTTCCCGAAGTCGCCGGCAATCCGGTCTACGAATGGATCCACCTCGATCTGAAACGTTACTTCGGCATTGAAGAACTCCTCAGCGAAAAAAGCGGTGAAAAAATCTACAACACCGTTACCGGAAAACTGGCGACCGATGCCTACCGTCCGCAGGCATTGCTCACCGGTCCGTTGAATGTGGAAGTGATGTGTTCCACCGATGACCTGATCGACACACTGGAAGATCACGACCGTGCCAATGCCGCATTCGGCAAAACGCTGGTGCGCCCGACCTGGCGTCCGGACAAAGCGATGAAAATTTTCGCTCCGGCATGGAGACCGTACATGAATGATGTCGCCGCCAGATTCAATTTGAAACTCAACGAATTGTCCGACCTTATCGACGCATTCAAACTCAGCCACGACTACTTTGAAGCCCGCGGCTGCCGTGCCAGCGACCACGGTCTGGAAATTCCGCTGGCTGCCGATATCGACTACAATGCCGCCAATAAAGTGTTCAAAAAAGCCATGGCGGAAGAAGCTCTCACCACCGAAGAAGTCAATATTTTCATGGGCTATATCCTCGCCGAAGCCGCTGAACTCAACAGCAAAAGCGATTGGGTCACCCAGCTTCACCTCGGCGCTGTCCGTGACGTGCGTGCCACGCTCTTTGATACGCTCGGCCCGGATGTCGGCGGCGACATCAGCAACCACTATCTGGATTACGCCCCTGCCCTGTGCAGTTTCCTCAACCGTTTCGACAGCCGCCTGAAAGTCGTGCTGTACTGTCTGGAAGCCTCCCATCAGGGTACGCTCGCCACGATCAGC
>SUVU01000128.1 GCA_015061865.1 Lentisphaerota bacterium | reverse complement strand
GGTGCGGGAGTGTACTACCGTACTCGACCGTACCGGCACAGAAGCAAGGCGCGAAAGTGCCCGCGATGCGCCACCGACGGTTAGATTTTATCACAACAAATGGGACAATACTAAAATATAATATTTTTTTCCGCTTTTTCAAGAATTCTTCCGCAAAAATGCTTGCAAAGAAAGTTGTTTCAGGGTATACTAAACAGCATTATGGATGATGTCAAATTTTTTCAAAACTGGAATATCGAATTTGCCGCCCGCTTGCCGCTGACCCCGTCGGGCAGTCCCAACCGGAGCGTGAGCCGCTTTGTGGCGCAAGACCGGGACGGCAGGAAATATATTGCCGAGGGGTTTGAATTGCGCAAAAAATCGCGCCAGATCGCCCAGAACCGGATGCTGGAGCATTTGCAGCACCGCGGTTTGGCGGGCGTTTTTCCGTATTTGCGGACATCGGATCAAGCCCCCGGCGTGACGGCAGAGGGTTGTTTCTGGCAGCTGCGGCTCTGGCAGGAGGCGGATACGGCGGCGGCACTGCACCGCCGGGAGCCGGAAAAATTTGCCGGACTGTGTGCCGCTTTTTTGCTGAAACTGCGGGAAATTTCCTTGCAGACCACCCTGCCGCCGCCGCCGAATGAAAAATTCAGTTTCGGACAGTATTTGCTTAAATTATCCGGATTTGCCGCCCGGAAAATGGCGTTTTTGCAGCCGGAGCTGCAGGAGATCTGTGCCGGACTGGACAGGTTTCTGAACCGGGAAACGTCACTGCCGGCGATGTTTGCCCACGGCGATTTTCACCCCGGCAATATTCTGATCCGAAACGGCGGGATCGCCGCAGTGATAGATTGGGAATTCACCGGCTGGAAACACCCCGGCTACGATCTGGCGCTGCTGCTGGGATGTCTGGGACGGGATGAGGTGAGCTGGCTCACCGGAGCTGCCGGGGCGGCATTGCAGGATCAGCTTTACCGTGCCGGATATATGCCGGATGAGGCATGGGAGCAGTTGACGGAACTGATGGCGGCGATCCGGCTGGGCTGGCTGGGTGAATGGATCGACCTCGGCGAAAAAGAGTTGGCGCTTCAGGAGTTGAACTTCATCAGATTCCTGTTGGATTGACGCAGGATCGTGATGTCCCGCCGGTTGGGTTTGATCGTTATGCAGTGGTTGACAAATGGGCTTCGAGGTGGTATATTTTTGCATTACCATAAACTGTTCAGGAGAGAAATATGAGTGAGATCAAAATTACCGGGCTGTGCCGCAATTTCGGCAAAGTCAGGGCGTTGGATCAGGTCGATCTGGAGTTGAGATCCGGTCAGATCTACGGTTTTGTCGGTCCCAACGGGGCGGGCAAAACGACACTGCTGCGGATTTTGGCGGGATTGGACATCGCCGATGGCGGTGAAATCAGTATCGACGGCGAAACGGTCACGGATTATCCGGAAATATTGCGTAAAAAAATTTCGTTGATGCCGGATGCTTTGCCCGACCGGACTGATATTCAGGTGTGGGAATATCTGGATTTTTACGGTCGTGCCGCCGGTTTGAGCAGAGCCGAACGGCAGAAAGCGGTGGCGTTTGCCGCCCAGTTGAGCAATCTGGACGGTTTGATGGACAAATTTCTCTGTGAATTGTCCAAAGGCATGAAACAGCAGGTACTGCTGGCACGGATGCTGATCCACATGCCGGAGGTATTGCTGATGGACGAGCCGACTGCCGGACTTGACCCCAGAGCGCGGATCAAATTCCGGGAAAGTTTGCTGGAAATCGCCGCCACCGGCAAAACGGTGTTGATCTCTTCGCATATTTTAAGCGAACTTGAAGATATGATCCAGCAGGTGGTGCTGATCGAAAAAGGTCAGCTGCTGGCATGCGGTTCCGTGGCGGAGATCGCCGCTGAACACCGGCAGAAACAGGGCAACGTCTGCCGGATCGTGGTACAGTTCGCTTCCGGAGCGCATCAGTTTGCCGTTGCCATGCGCAGTTTTGAATTTGTTACTGATGTGGCGGTGGCATCACCCACGCAGTTATTGGTCACGATCGCCGGAAGCGACAGTGAATGTCAGCAGGCGATCGCCGGATTGTTTCAGTCCGGCATGCCCATTTGCGGGGTGAACCGGCAGGATATGAGCCTGGAGGGGCTGTTTATGAATGTTACCAAAGGCGAGGTGCAATAATGAATCTGTCCCGTGAAATCACTGCAAAACTGCCGGATTGGTTCAACCCGGTACTGGTCAAAGAACTGCGTCAAACTCTGCACAGCAAAGCCTTCTGGGTCACTTCGCTGATCATCGCCGCCATTGAAGCGGCAGTCTGGCTGCACGTCAGAAATATTCCGTCATTCAATGTGGGCAAAATGGTGTTGACCATGCAGCTGGTGCTTTCGTGGTTGTGGCTGGTCGGCACGGTGTGCATCCTGCAGCCGGCGATCAGCCGCTGGGCGGAGGAGCGCCATCTGGACGCCATTGCGCCGGAGCGCACCACTTCGCTGTCGGCATGGCAGATTTTAAGCGGTAAACTGGGCTGTTATGCGCTGGTCATACTGTGGACGGCACTGCTGGTGGCGCCGCTGATAGCTTATCTGCTGGTCAGGATCAATTCAGCGCTGGATACTGCGGACGAAATCGTGCCGCAAGTCAACACTTGCGGAGTGCTTTGCGGCGCCCTGCTTTCGTTTGTGATGGTGCTGAACCTCAATATCTGGGCGGTACTGACGGCGATGACGGTACGCATCCGGCGCAACGCCACCGGCGGCGTGGGATTTTTCGGCTGGCTGGTGGTGGTCGTCGGCACGATGCATGTGATGTCCTACGGCAGTGCGGCGGCGATTTTGTTTACTGAACACCAAGTGACATTCGGCATAATTTTATTTTTCCTGATCGCAGTGCTGATATACGGTATGCTGCTGGCGATCTCCCAGTTGAAACCGGAGCAGAGCAACCGGATGTTTCCGGCGCGATTGGGCGGCTGGGTGCTGCTGACCGTGGCGGGAACGGTGCTGTGGATACTGTATAAAAAAGAGTGGATAGGGCAGCTTGAAGCGCTGATCGGCATACTCTCGTGGATGTCGCTGTATATTTCGTTTCAGAGTTTTCTGGCGGCGATGGAGCCGCTGGAAATGCCGAAACGGATGTATCTGGATGCTCCGAAAAATCTGCTTGCCAAAGCGTTCTGGTTCAGCTGCGGCACCGGTGCGGTGTGTGCGTGGGTGCATTTGCTGATCCCGTTTGCCGTGCTGAATGTACTGTTTTTCTGCAAATGCGGCGGCGAAGAAGCCGGAGTATTTCTGATGATCGCTCTGGGATTCAACTGCTATGCGATCATTTACGGTGCGGTAACGGCACTGCTGCGGATCGCCTGCCCGAAACTCAATGGCGGCGTGATTTATATCACCATTGCGATTGCGGCGGTGGTATTTGACCTGCTGGTTTCCATCAAAAATCCGGAAATAGCCTACGCTTCGCCGGGGCATTACCTGCTGCGGCAGCTGATGGAAGTCATGCAGAACAATGATCCGGACAGCAGCAGCATTTATACGCTGGTGACCGGTGTCGTCAAACCGATCATTTCCGTGGCGTGGTGCATGATCTGCCTGATGCTGCTGGCGACCGGGTATGCGGCGCAGAAAAAATCCGGCAAACAATAATTTTTACCGGTAGCGCCCGCTGCCGGTAACTCTGCCGTGAGAATCACGGTAAACCGTGTTATTGCGGTAAACTTCTCTGGAGCCGGTGACCCGTCCGTAACCGTCACGGTAAGTGGTTCTGCCGTTGCGGGTTTCCGCTGAACCGGTGACCCGTCCGTAACCGTCACGGTAAGTGGTTCTGCCGTTGCGGGTTTCCGCCGAACCGGTGACCCGTCCGTAACCGTCACGGTAAGTGGTTCTGCCGTTGCGGGTTTCTGCCGAACCGGTGATCCGTCCGTAACCGTCACGGTAAGTGGTTTTGCCGTTGCGGGTTTCTGCCGAGCCGGTGATCCGCCCGTGGCTGTCACGGTAGGTAACTCTGCCATCCTGAGACGAATGGTGGTACGGCGGTGCTGCCATAACTCCGGCAACAGTAAGCGTAAACAGCGTGAGCAACACTTTTTTCATCATTTACCTCCTCCGAAATTGGCAATATCGTCACAATTCCAATCGCCGTTGTCATCCTGAAATTCTTTGAGATCAGTCGGGACGGCAGATTTACCATCATCTTCACCGAATTTACCATCCGATCCCGGAGAAATAATGTCAAAACCGCCCCGGTTGAATTTGCCGGGGAAACGGATCAAAATAGGGTTGCCCCAGCCGTCGACGATGATATTATTGGCGTTGAGATGTTTTTTGAGCGCAGCGCCGTCAATGGCTTTGGCAAAAATTTTGTAGGCTTTTTCCAGATCTTCGTCTTTGTATTTATTGTCCCCGAATTTCAACCTGTCTCCATCGTTCGGATCAGGGTTAGGGTTGAAAGTGATTTTGACAAACTCCGTTTTGCTGCCGGAAAGGGTTTTCAGCATCAGCCCTTCGTCATTCAAACTCTCAATTCCTGCGCGGAGCCGTTCGATGGCGGCTTCAGTGGCAGATTCTTTGGACGATTCCACGGCGTACATGTAACCGGCAATGCCGATGGCGGCGAGAATGGAGATCAGAACCGTCACTCCGAGAATTTCGATCAGGGTAAATTCAGCTTTTTTCATGGTATACCTCTCTTGAAAAAGTTGTTATTTTGGAATATAATATGTAAAAGGGAAAAAGTCAAGTATGAATATTTCAGGAAAACAGGTTTTGATCACCGGCGGTGCCCGGCGCATCGGGGCGGCGATCGCCCGGAAACTGGCAGCATGCGGCTGCCGGATCGCCCTGCATTGCCATAAATCCGTTGCCGAAGCCGAAATTTTGCTCGCTTCACTGCCGGGTGACGGCCATACCCTGCACGTTGCCGATCTGATGTCAGTTGATGCCACTGCCACACTCTGCGCAACGGTCGGCAAATGCGAATTGCTGGTCAATAATGCCGCACTCTTTTACCGCCCCGGTTCTGCTGAAGACCTGAATTCCGCCGCCGCATACGAACGGGTCAACTTCCGGGCGCCGGAACAGATTTTGCAGTGGTTTTCCGGGCAGAATTTAAGCTGTGGCGCCGCAGTAAATATCACCGATTGCAGCGCTTTATCCCCCGGCTCCGGGGCATATTATGAGAGCAAAGCCGCCCTCACCGCCCTGACCACCGCCCTGGCCGTGCCGTGGGCAGAAAAAAATTTGCGGCTCAACGCCATCGCCCCCGGCGCTGTCCTGCCCCCCGCATGGGCGCCGGAATCCGCAATGACCAAAATCCTCGCCGCCACCCCCCTGCACCGGGCGACCACCCCGGAGGAGATCGCCGAACTTACCGCCTTTATGCTCCAATGCGACTCCATGACCGGAGCCATCGTCCCTCTGGACGGCGGACTGCATTTGTCCTGACTCAAACTCGAAATTGCTGTTTGCGGGCGGTTGATTTTGATATTTGGCGGGGTTACGCTTTTTTTTGTGGGGGCTCACGCCGCCCCCACGCCCCGGCGCCCGCCAAGGCGGGATTTTGCTCTTGGTGTGTCCGCGCTTTATGGCGGGTGGCTCGCTCGACTCAAGTGGCGCAATTCTGCGGCCTCTTCCGCCTTTTATGGCGAAAGAGGCACTGGGATTG
>SUVU01000127.1 GCA_015061865.1 Lentisphaerota bacterium | reverse complement strand
CAATCCCCGAATGTCCGGCAGATTTTACATTTATTCAACGGTTTTCCCGCCAGCAGGTCAGCGGGCATTTCCGGATAAGACAACACCATTCTCCCGATACCGACGAAATCGGTCATACCGTGGGCAACGGCGTATTCGGCGGCATGGGGCAGATATTCCTGCAGACAAGTGTAGCCGGAACCGACGATTGTGATGCCGGGACAGCGTTTTTTCAACTCATGCACCGCTTTGATGTGTCGGGAAACGTTGTAAAGCGGATGCTCCGGCATTTCGTAACCGTCGGCGACCGGGTAATACGCCGGACGCTGCATGTGGACGTTGTAGTACGGACTGCCGATGGTGGCGCAGATCATGCTGACGCCGTATTGCTGCATCATTTCGACAAATTTCACCGGTTCGGTGAGGTTTTCATCCATATCCATCCCGCTGCCGTCGCCGCCGAAAGCGTATGGGTATGCCCCCTGCCACGCCATTGGCTGCCCGACCCCGTTGTCACCTTTGATAAACGGCAGAATGTCAAAAATGCTCAACCGGGCAGAAATTTCCAATCCCGGCGCGGCGTTGCGGATGCCGTCGGCGATCTCCCGGAAAAAGCGGGTGCGGTTCTCAAAACTGCCGCCGTATTCGCCCTCCCGGTCGACTGCCGAGAGAAACTCATGCGCCAGATAACCGTGGGCGTGTTTGATGTCAACGAAGTCAAATCCCGCTTTTTGAGCGATCACCGCCGCCTGAATAAAGTGGTCAATAATGTTTTTCACCTCTTTATCACTGACCACATTGGCGGCGGAATTTTTGAATTTCACATCCAGCAGCGGGTGGCTGTACGCGGTAACAGATTCCAATACCGCCGCCTGATTGGGGTGGCTGTATCTGCCGGAGTGGGTCAGCTGCAGACCGATACGCAAATCCCCGTCCGTACCGAATTTTTCCCGGTGGGTTTGGCGCATTTCCCGGCAGATAGCGGTCAATGCCGGTGCAGTATGGGGAGCGACCAGCAGCTGCTGCGGATTGCTTCTGCCGGAGTGCATCACTGCCGCAGCTTCAGTGCCGTAGATCAGTTTCGCGCCGCTGGCGGCGAAATTCAGCCACCGCCGCCGGGTGAATTCGCTGGGCGCGCCGTCAGCGGTGCAATCCCAGCCCTCCATCGGCAGAATCGCCCAGCGGTTGCCGATCATCCTGCCGCGATATTCCAGCGGCTGTGCCATTGCAGATTTTTCCGGCGGCGGCAAATCTGCCAGACCGATGGCAATGCCCTGATCCTGCAGATAAGCGCGGAAAGATTCCACCGTTTTGAATTGTGCCACTTTAGCGTAATTATTTGCCATGATTCAGAACCTTTTACCTTTTTTCAGATGGGTTATAATGATTTCACAATCAGTCAATGCCTCGCAAGTATGCGGGAGCAGCGCGTCAAACTGGATGGATTCTCCGGCGGATAATTCGTAGACTTCACCGGGCAGCGTGAAACGCACCTGACCTTTAAGCACCCAGAAAAGTTCATAATCGTCCCGGTGCAGCGACGGAGCAGAGAGTTTCGCCCCGGCATGGGCAACGGCGTGCATCGCCCGCATATTGCCGTAATCCACCCGGTCAAATATGAAATCCCCGGACGCATAACGTTCGGAATTGACCCGGTGGCTGGTGCGATTCTCCGCCAGCGAAATAAAATCGCTCAAAGTGATCCCGAAAACCCGTGCCAGCCGGAACAGCGTCTCCATTTCCGCAGTATGGCAGTTGCGCTCCAGTTTGGATATGACGCTGGCGGCAACGCCGCTGCGCTCCGAGAGTTGGGCAATGCTCAAATCATGCTGTTTACGCAGTTCCCGCAGGATGGAAAAATTGCAGATCAACGGCTTATTCATAAATTGTTACTATCTCAAATTTTGTGAAACTTGCATTAAAGAATTATTGATTGTGATTTGTCAATCACCTGATAACGGTCAGATCCAACCGGTGGATGGATTGTGCGACAAGGTCGCAGGTAAATCAAGGCGGCGGCGAGGAAGTGTACTATCGTACTCGACGAGCCGGTGTCCGCAGATTTGCCAAGAGATTGTCCGCAAGCCGCCACCGCCGGTGATTTTTTTTACAACAAATAAGACATTATTCATAAATTTTTCCTTCCCGGTGCTGTTTCCAGATATTTTCAAACCAGCCGTCAGTTTCCGGTATCGGACGGCACTTTTCCCAGGATAATTCCGGATAGCCGGATGCACCGGTAGCGCAGACCATGATAAAGTTGCGGTACGCCGGATTTTCCGGTTTGATCCGCCATTTTTCCGGCAATTTTGGGGAAATTTCTTTGCCGTCAGCGCTCAAAACCAGCGAGCCGCCGCGCGAACCGTGGTAATCGACCTGCATCAACGCCGCTTCCAGATAAAATATATGCGCCATGCAGAGTTGACGGTTCCGCAGAGTTTCAGTCAGATCCTGCGGCGATAACCCGCCCAAACCGTCCGCGGCAAGCCGGTTCAACTGCGGATATGCCCCGTCCAGCGCCGCCGTCAAACCGGCAGTACTGCGGATAAACGCCCCGTAAGCACTCATACGCTGCTGAAATTCCTGCCGTTCTTTGCGCCAATCCAGCGTGCAGGGCAATTTTTTCAACGCCTCAAATACCGCCACGGTTTCAGCGGCGGTTCGGGCAAATTCCGCTTCATCGACAGTGGATCGCTGATATTTGGCGGCAATATATTCCGCCGCCCGGAACGCCCCGACCTGACCGGCATTGAGCGCCGAACCGCCCGGCCGGGTCACCCCGTGGGAGCCATTGACTTCGCCAATGGGGAACAAATGGCGCAAATTCACCGATTCATACCAGATATTTCCCGCCAATCCGCCGTTATTATGCTGGGCGCAAACGGAAATTTCCAGCATTTCACAACTCAAGTCGATGCCGTGTGTGCGGTATAATTCCACCGCCGGAGCATTGAGCTGCTGCAAACGTGCCAACGGTGTGCCGCCGGTCGCACCGGAACGGGTCAGGTATTCCCGGGTCTCGCAGTTGAAACTTGCCAAATCCCAATCCGCCGGATCACTGCGGTAATCCAGAAATACCCGCCGCTTTTTTTCCACCGTTTCAATATAGGTGAAAATATCGATCAATGACGATCCCGGCACATGACCGGCGGCAAACGGCCACTGATAACCTTTTAAGAATATCGCATCATACATTACCGCCGCAGAGTCAAAATACTCCCGCAGAAACTCTTTTTCATCCCCGCCGTCAGCATCCGTGGAGACAAATCGCGGCAATACCTGCATGAAACTGCCGGAAACATTCCAGCGGAACTTGATCGAAGCCAAACCGAACTGCGACTCCGCCAGATTATACGCTTTCGCCCCGGCTTGCAGCGCCAGACCGATCGCTCCGGTATGAACTTCAGGATACACACTTGACGCATACAAACCGCCGGGACCGCCGGTGGCAAAAACGGTATTTTCAGCCTGGACAACTTCAAATTCACCACTGTCACTGTTGATGAAAACTGCGCCGGTAACTTGGGTATGTGCTTTATCTGTAAGCAGTTGCACTGCAACACGCTTTTCAGTTACGGCAATATCGCGCCGCTTGACTTCACCGATCAGAGCCAGACACATATCCCGTGACGTATACGGCCCGCAGCTGGTGGCACGGCGTTTGGGGTCGTGGTCGGTTTTATAACCGATGTGCTGACCGAATCCATCATGCGGAAACGGTACCCCCAATGCCGCCAGATGGTGAAACGCCAGCGGCGACAAGGCCGCTTCAACCAGCGCAATATCACCGTGAACCGAACCGCCGGCTGCCAAATCCTGCGCCATCGCCGCCGGCGAATCAGCTTCACTGCCGTACATGCCGAGCTTATAATAGGTCTGCTTATCACTGCCGGTGTTGATGGATGTCCCCAAATGCAGACCTTCAGTATAAATGGCAATATCCGTAACTCCATGAGCATGAAGCCGAACTGCCGCCGCCAATCCGGCAGCCCCGCTGCCGATTATTAGTGTATTTACTTTTTTCATAGTATTATTATATTTGGTTATGACGCGTTCATACCGGCGGTGGCGCATTGTGGGCAATCTCTTGGCAAATCTGCGGACAACGGCTCGGTCAAGTAGCGCTGCTACATTCCCTCGCCGCTGCCTTGATTTACCGGCGACCTTGCCTCACACTGCATCCACCGGGTGGATCTGACCGTTATTACTTGCCGTACTCATCCCTGCGAGTAAGGTTGTGTTTAATTTTTCTCCAAAAAATCTCCCTGCGGTCGCAAACCGCCACTTTTTATCCTAAACGGTGGATGGATTACGCGATAAGGTCGCAGTCAAACCGGGGTACGGCGGGGAAGTGCAGTAAACCTGCCCGACCGAGCCGGTGTCCGATGGTTTGACAAGACCGCAAGATGCCACTTTTTATCCCGAACGGTGGATGGATTGTGAGGCAAGGTCGCCGGTAAATCAAGGCAACGGCGAGGGAATGTAGCAGCGCTACTTGACCGAGCCGGTGTCCGCAGATTTGCCAAGAGATTGCCCACAAGCCGCCACCGTTAAAAACGTTCGACTGTAAGACCTCCGTCAACATTAATAATTTGACCGGTGGAATATCCGAAACTGCCGTTGACAAGCACCGCCACCACGCGCCCCACATCCTCCGGCATCCCCCAGCGCCGCTGCAAAGTCAAACCTTCAGCAATCATTTTATCATATTTGGCAGTCACCACACTGGTCATATCGCTTTTTATCACTCCGGGACGCACTTCGTAAACACAGATGTTTTCCTCCGCCAGCCGCACCGCAAATAATTTGGTCGCCATTGCCACTGCCGCTTTGGACAGACAATATTCGCCCCGGTTGATACTGGCGTAATCTGCGGATATACTGCCGGTGTTGATGATACAGCGGAATTTGTCCGCATCCGGAGCGGCAATCATCAGTTTCGTCACTGCCTGCGTGAGAAAAAACGGTCCTTTCAAATTGATGCCCAGCACCCGGTCAAAACTTGCTTCGCCCATTTCCAGCAGATCCGCCCGCACATCCGGAGCCACTCCGGCATTGTTGACCAATACATCCGGCACCCCGAATTCAGATACAAAGCCGTCCAATAACTTCGCCCGGTCAGTTTCCGAAGATACATCACACTGGAAATACGCAAATTTTCCCGGAAATTTCTGTCGCAATTCCGCCAGAAATCCCGCCGCTGTTGCCGCTTCAGCACGACCGCAGAAACCGATATTGTGGCCGCATTTCGCCAATTCCAACACAATACCAGCCCCAATGCCCCGCGCTCCACCGGTAACTAAAATATTTGATGGAATCATAAAATATACTCCTATTTATTTTCTTAAAGACTATTTTTTACGGTATAATATAGCATTAAAGAAATTTTTATCAAGAAAAAAACTTATTATTGTCCTAAATTTTACAACAATTTTTGATAACGGTCAAATCCAATCGGTGGATGCAGTGTGAGGTAAGGTCGCAGGTAAATCAAGGCAGCGGCGGGGGATTCGTCTTCGCCGAGGCTACAACGGGACAAGGTGTACAAAAATAAAACACTGCCTTACTCGCAGGGATGAGTACGGCGTAAGCCGCACGGAAGACCGGAGAGCGAGGTCTCCGGAAAATCGACTGCAACCGCCGAGGGCATAAGCCCGAGCGGCGAGGCGGCTCTCCTGCCGCCGCAGG
>SUVU01000126.1 GCA_015061865.1 Lentisphaerota bacterium | reverse complement strand
ATCCATCCCACTACGGCCTCAACGGTTCGCCGACGCAGGTCAAACGGATTTTTCCGCCGGAAAACAATGCCGATCACCAGTTGTGGCGCGATACCGATGCGGTATTGACCGAAAAGCTTTTCGACTTCCTTAAAGATCATAAATTCCTGCAGCAGTTGAGGTAACAGCCATGCCGTATATAAAAATCCATCAGGAAAAAGCCGTCGATAAAGCGGCATTGTGCGCGGTTTGTCCTTTCAAAGCGATCGAACTTGCCAATAACGAACTTGTCATCAATGCCGGATGCCGGATGTGCCGCCTCTGTGTCAAAAAATTCGGCGATGTCTTTGAATTCATTGACGACAGCCGCGACCCCGGCGTGGATAAATCCCGTTGGCGCGGGATCGCCGTCGTCGCCGAAATCGAGGAGGGCAATATCCACCCCGTCACCTTTGAATTGCTCGGCAAAGCCCGCCAGCTGGCGGCAAAAGTCAACTTTCCGGTCTACTGTCTGGTCATCGGCCATCGTATCACCGGTCAGGCACAGAAAATCCTCGAATACGGTGCTGACCAAGTCTTTGTCTACGACCAGAAAGAGCTGGAGCAATTCCGCATCGAACCGTACACGGCAGTGCTGGAAGACTTCATCACCCGCGAAAAACCCTCTGCCGTACTGGTCGGCGGCACCCAGACCGGGCGTTCGCTTGCGCCCCGTGCCGCCGCCAGATTCCGCACCGGTTTGACGGCAGACTGCACGGTGCTGGATATTTCAGAAAACAGCGATCTGGATCAGATCCGTCCGGCTTACGGCGGCAACATCATGGCGCATATCAATACGCCCAAACACCGCCCGCAATTTGCCACGGTACGGTATAAAATTTTCCCGATACCCGCAAAATCCGCTCCGCACGGCACGATCTGCAACTGCACTTTGCCGCCGGAAAAACTCCTTTCGGCGATCACGATTACGGCAATGAAAGAAAAAAGCCGCGAAGTCGGTATTGAAGATGCCGAAGTCATCATCGCCGCCGGACGCGGCATCCGCAAAGCCGAAGACCTCGCCATGCTGGAGGAACTCGCCGCTTTGCTCAACGGCAAACTCGCCTCCACCCGCGCGCTGGTGGAAGCCGGTTGGGTCGATGCCAAAAAACAGATCGGATTGAGCGGCCGCACCGTCAAACCCAAACTTATCATCACCTGCGGCATTTCCGGAGCGATCCAATTCGTCGCCGGTATGAATGGTGCTGAAACCATCATCGCCATCAACAGCGATCCCGAAGCCCAGATTTTCAAAGTTGCCCATATCGGACTATGCGGCGACCTCTACACCATCATCCCCGGTCTGATCGACCGGATCAAAAATCAAGCGCAGGAGGCATGACCATGGCTGCACCATATAAAACTTTTTCCGCTGCTGATTTGGCGGCGTTGCGTAATATCTGCGGCGAAACCAGAGTCATCGCCCGCAACGAGATCGGTGATGACTTCTGTCATGATGAGTTATCCGGCACCAGAAGCCGCCCTGATTGTCTGGTCAAAGCGATGTCAACCGCCGAAGTTTCCGCAGTGATGAAATACGCTTTTGCCCACAATATCCCCGTCACCCCACGCGGTTCGGGTACCGGACTGGTCGGCGGTTCAGTGGCGATTTACGGCGGCATCATGCTCGATTTGTCCGGCATGAATCGCTTTCTGGAATTGGATGAGGAAAATATGACCCTGACGCTGGAACCGGGCGTACTGCTGATGGAAGTCGGCAAATTTGTAGAGGAACGCGGCCTTTTTTACCCCCCTGATCCCGGCGAAAAAACCGCCACCATCGGCGGCAATATCAGCACCAATGCCGGCGGGATGCGCGCGGTGAAATACGGCGTGACCCGGGATTACGTCCGCGCGCTGGAAGTCGTCCTGCCCAACGGCGAAATCATGGAACTCGGCGGCCAGGTCGCCAAAAACAGTTCCGGTTACAGCCTTAAAGATCTCATTGCCGGTTCCGAGGGGACGCTGGCGATTGTGACCCGCGCCACGCTCCGGCTGCTGCCGCTGCCCAAGCACAAAATCAGTCTGCTGGTGCCGTTTGCCGATCTGCCCGCCGCGATCAAAGCGGTTCCGCAGGTTATTCGTGCCAGTGCCGTCCCGACTGCGGTGGAGTTTATGGAGCGCGAAGTAATTCTGGCGGCAGAGCAGTTTCTCGGCCGCAAATTTCCGGATAATTCTGCCGATGCCTATTTGCTGCTGACCTTTGACGGTGCCAGCAAAACCGAAGTGGCTCTGGCATGGGAAGAGGCCGCCGATATCTGTTTGAAATGCGGCGCGCTGGATGTCTTTATTTCCGCCACTCAGGAGCGCAACGAAGCGATCTGGTCGGCACGCGGAGCGTTTCTGGAAGCGATCAAAAATTCCACGACCGAAATGGATGAGTGCGACGTGGTCGTCCCGCGGCGCAATGTCGCGGAATTCGTGATGTATTCCCACGATTTACAGCAGAAACACCAGATCCGCATCCGCTCATTCGGCCACGCCGGCGACGGCAATCTGCATATCTATATCCTCCGGGATGAACTGGAAGAAAAAGTTTGGGAAAGCAAACTGGCAGCGGTTTTCGATGACCTTTATCAGAAAGCATCCGAATTGGGCGGCAAAGTTTCCGGCGAACACGGGATCGGCTTTGCCAAACGTCCCTACCTCGCAGAATCGCTTTCCCCGGCAGAAAAAACGCTCATGCACGGCATCAAGCAGGTGTTCGATCCCCTGAACATCCTGAATCCCGGCAAAGTCGTCTGCTGACGGTCTCCCTGATTTAGCTGCGGCATCGGAGAATAAAAGTGCCGACCGGCACAATCAAAACCACCGGCTTAGCCGGTGGTATGCACCACGCCTTCAAGGCGATAATGCCGGCAGCCCGACACGGGCTTTGAATTGATTCGCCAAGCGCAACGATTTTTCAGGCTACCGCTCAAGCGGTATTTTTTATGCCTTTGTATTCTTGCTACCCGTAAACGGGTCTATATATTCGGTAAAAGTCATTTGGTCGTACGCCTGATCTTCTGCCAATTGATTTTGAATATACGCTGCAATCGCACGAGTATCCGCTCCTGCTGTATTTACATAATATCCTCGGCACCAAAAATGACGACTGCCATATTTATATTTCAAATTGGCATGGCGATCAAAGATCATTAAAGAACTTTTTCCTTTCAAATACCCCATAAATTGGGAAACACTTATGTTGGGAGGAATACTCACTAACATATGTATGTGATCTGGGCAAGCCTCGGCTTCAAGTATTTCAACCTTTTTCAATTCACATAATTGACGTAAAATTTTCCCTATATCTGTTTTTAATGCTCCATAAATATTTTTTCTGCGATATTTTGGGGCAAACACAATATGGTACTTGCATTTCCAACTGGTGTGTGATAGATTGTCATTCATTACTGTAAACTCCTTGTTTGTATGTGTGCGGTTGGCGAACCAAGCATAACATAGCATGGAGTTTACTCTTTTAAACTTGAAGCTGAAGCTATTCGGCTACTTACCGGCTCTGCCGGTAGTTTTTTTACGCTGAAGCAATATAAAAAACGCCCGGTTGGATTTACAACCGGGCGTTCGTGTTTGGTGAGTTTTACGCTGTGATCTGCGCCAGTTTGATGGTTTTGTCTTTGGCATCGTAGGTCAACTCGTAACCGCCGATTTCGATCGCGGCGGTACCGTCCCAAGTGGTCAAGCCCGCACCGTTGACGGAGAACTTGGCATTGGTGAAGTCGCTGATACCCGCAACTGCCGTCCAGTTGGCTTCGCCGTCGGCGATGAAATCAAACGTGGTCACACCGGGTTCTGCGCCGCCCTCAACACGGTTGCCGAGGTAGAATTCGTTATTCGCCGTGAGCGTGCAATCTTCGTTAATGACGAATTTGTCCACATAGTCGATCAAATCGGCGGTAACGTTGGTTTTCAGCTCAACGTTGGTCGCATCGGCGTAGTCCATACCGGCACTGCTGACCCCGGAAAGACGGTTCAATTCTTTATTTTCACCGGCAAAGGTCAGGTTCACATTTTCGACCCAGCTGTAACCGTAGCGACCACCCATGAAGATCGTGTTGACCACCGCATCATTTTCAATGGTGATGTTCGTGGTGGTGACGTAGGTTTCGCCGTCAGCGTTCGCGCCCGCGCCGTAGAGGTAATCGACCGTGCCGCCGGAAATGATGACATTGGAAATGCCGACGGAACTGACCGCGCCTTTTTCCGCCCAGCCGCCCGCGTAAATACGGCCGTGACTGCCGTCGGTGACAGTAATATTGACTTCGGTAACGCTCGCGTTACCGTTCTGGCGGGCGTGCGCGCCGCCAAACATATTGGTCGAAACTGCGCCGCCGTCAAGGGTGATATTGACTTCATCGACCGTCATCTGCGCTTCAGCGGCAGCTTCCGCCTCTCCTGCGTTACCATAGAGGTAGCCGCCGGCGTAAACTTTTGCCGCGACTTCGGCAATTCCGCCGATAAGCAATTCGACTTTGTCAACAGCGGCGGTATTTCCGGCGGCGACATACGCGCCGCCGACAAGAGCATTGGCAACTTTTCCGCCGGAAATTTTGGTGGCGATTTCGCGTTGGTCGCTTTGGGTAGCAAAGAACGTATCAACTTTGCCGCTGCCCATAATGTTCAGACCGTCGCCGGTGTAGCTGGTTCCGGTGATCGTCTCTCCGGCGATTTCTTTCAGCCACAAATCCGTGCCGTCCAGAGTCAAAATCATAAATTTATTGTTGGTGACGTTGAGTGTACCTGCACCGCCGACTCCGGTGGCGATCAGCGTATCAGTGAGATAATCCGCACCATCCACAGTAATCGTGGCATTGCTGAAGTCAACGCCGTTCAGGTCAACGCCTTTGCCGATGGTGAAGTTCGCACCGTCAGCGACAGTAAAGGTGCCGGTACCGCTCAAATTGGCATTGAGCGTGATATTGCCGGCGAAACTGAGCGTGCCGGCAGCAGCGTAAATCGTGTCGCTGGCGGTCAGGAATCTGACATCGGTGAGATTGACCGTAGCCGCAGCAGCATCCGCAGCTATGTAGATAGCTCCGCCAAGTTTTTTCGCACTGTTACCGGAAAAATCCGTATTGGAGACGGTGACAACAACGCCTTTGTCCACACACAATGCGCCGCCGACACCGAAAGTGCTCGTCCCATCTCCGTAAAGACCTTTTGCCTGATTGCCGTAAAATTTGCAATCGGAAATGGTCACATTCTTTGTTACCCGCAATGCACCGGCATTTTTGTTATGAGCGACATTGCCGGTAAATGTTGAACCGGTGATCGTCAACGCCTGGGTAAAACAAACAGCACCGCTGCGATCATCGTATGCGGTATTGCCGTAGAACAGGCAGTTTTGCACTTTGGAACCGCTGGCAGCGATATAAACCGCACCGCCTTGAGAATGGCAATAGTTGTTGATAAAAGTCGAACCGGTCAGCGTCAATTTGCCGGTACTGTAAAGTGCGCCGCCATGCTTGCCGGAAACGTTGCCGCTGAAAATCGAATCACTTACCGTTGCCGTTGCCGCATTGTAAACGGCACCGCCAAGCTGTTCCAGCAGATTGAAGGCAGCGGCTTCCTGGGGGAGAAGTTCGCCCTCGGGCCGGGTATTGTGATACAGAGGGGAGATGGTCATGGCGTTTTACTCTCTTTCCAGAAGTTTCTCACCGGCGCGGTAGATATCGCCGGCGCCCACGGTGAGGATCA
>SUVU01000125.1 GCA_015061865.1 Lentisphaerota bacterium | reverse complement strand
CTTCCGATCTCCCGATAAGTTTGGTCAATTCCGAAAAATCGCTGATCCGTTCGCAGTTTTCCACAAATAATTTGGCGTACAAGCTCTCCAACAGCGCTTTGATCGCCGGCAGTGCCTCCAGCGAACTGCCCAGACTCTGCAGATCCCGGGGGGTGGCGATGCCGACATTGAGTCTGCCGACGATCCGTTCCAGGTCGCGCACGACCCGGAGCGATTCCCGGAATTCCGCCAGCGCCAGCGGGTCAAAAGTAAAATTATCCACCGCATCAAGTCTGCGGACGATCGCATCATGATCCCGCAGCGGCCGCACCAGAAAACTGCGGAGTTTGCGCCCGCCCATCGGCGTAACGGATTTATCCAGCACCCCCAGCAGGGAGCCGCGGCGGCTGTTTTCAAACAGCGAACCGGTGATTTCCAGATTGCGGAGAGTGATCGGATCGAGTTCCAGAACCTGATCCAGCGACCGGAAATTGAGCAGTGTGACGTGGCCGGCTTCATGGCGGAGATTTTCTGAAGCGTACCGCAGCACTGCCGCCGCAGCGGCGATCCCGCCGTTTCTGCCGCGCAACCCGAACCCGTCCAGTGTGGCGCAATGAAAGTGATTGCAGAGAAACTCATTGCCGTCCTGCAAATCAAACTGCCAGGAGTCGATTTCCGTCCACAGCGGCGTGCGGTTTTCCGCCGGGAAATTGCCTGTGGCGGTCAATTCAGCGTGCAGTGCCGGGGTGACCAGACACTCGGCGACCCCCAGACGGCGGATCTCGGAGGCAAGTTTTTCGCTGTCGGGGATCTCGCAGACCGAGAATTCGCCGGTACTGACATCCAATGCCGCCAGATAATAGCCGCCCTCTTTATTGACCGTGACCGCACCGAGAAAATTATTGCCGTCACCGGATAATACCGAATTGTCGATCAATGTCCCCGGCGTAATGATCCGGGTGATCTGCCGTTTGACGATGCCTTTGGTGACCAGTTTGGGGTCTTCGACCTGTTCTGCGATCGCCACTTTCAGTCCGGCGGCGATCAGCCGGGGCAGATAACTGTCCAGCGCATGATAGGGAAATCCGCACATCGGCACGCCCTGGCGTTTGGTGAGCGTCAGTTCCAGTGCGCGGCTGACAGTTTCGGCATCTTCAAAAAATTCTTCGTAAAAATCCCCCAGCCGGAACAGCAGTACCGCATCCGGCGGGATCGACGCTTTGGCTTCCCGGTACTGGATCATCATCGGGGTAAGTTTGGGATTTTCAGCACTCATAAATCACCCCCGGCTGCGGTCAAATGCGGCTTGATACGAGATCAATGCCCCGTAGCGTGAAGCCGCCGGTTTGGCGACCCGGACGGTACAGGATAATACTTGCGGGAAACTTAAAATCGTTTCGCCCACGCTCCGGGTCAACGCTTCCAACAGAAAAAATGAACTGCCGGAAACCGTTTTCACCACCGCCGCTTCCACGGCAGAATAATCCACCGCATCGTGAAGATCATCCGAAATCGCCGCCGCCGTACCGTCGCAGCACAATTCCAGATCGAAACACAACTCCTGCGGCGTGTGCCGTTCATGCTCCAGCGTGCCGATGACGGCAGAAATTTTCAGGTTCCCGATAAATATTTTTTCCATGTGCCTGTATCCATATTATTTATATTTTCATTGTCCATGGGGTGTGAAAAAACCAGCCGCCGGTGGCGGCTTGCAGACAATCCATCCACCGGGTGGCTCTGACCGTTATTGAACGGGTGACAAATCATACAACCATAACCACAATCAACAACTTTTTATGCAAGTTTCACAAAATCCCGGACATTATCAACTAATATAGCACCGCAGAAATTTTTTTCCAGTTGCCAAAGCATTATGTTTGTGATAAAATAACCGTCCGCCGGCAAAAAATCATGCCCGACGTCCCCAGCCGCCCGGAACAATCATCCCGGCAGCGGTCGGAGTTCCATCCGGGGCGAAACACTCTGCGCCGGGGAAGTTGAGGACTTCATCGGAAAGATTCAGCACTTTCAACTCCTTATCCGCCGGTAAATCGAGCGCTTTTGCCATCGCCCCCGGATCGCTGACAATGGCGATCCGCCCGGAATCATCATCGACCGCTGCCATTGCCACATCACGGTAGCCGAAATGGATCTCCCAGTGACCGAAATTGAGCAGTTGACGGTTTGCCTGATAGAAATTTATCCAGTATTTCACGATTTTCACATCACGTTCGCTCAAAGTTTCCGGATCCATGGAGAGCATCGGCACCCCGGCAAGCATGGCGATCATGTGGCGGGAGACATTTTTCGGTTCCTCATTTGCCGCCCAGTACGCCGGATCAGCGTGGACGGGGATTTTGTCGCCCATGGTCAGGCGGATATTGGCGACCCGGTGAAAATTGAGCATCCAGTCAAACGGCGCATCACCGGCACGAAACTGCGTGGCATAGGGCATCATCGCCAAAGTGGCGTAGCGCTGACGGAATTCGATCAAAGCTGCCGGATTGTCCCGGCGGATCTCACCGACCAGATTTTTCACCATATCCAGTGTCGCTCTGCCGCGCGGATCGCCGACCTGCGGCGGCACGATGTCCAGAAAGTCGATTTTCAGACCGTCAAGTTTATTATCCCGGGCAAATGCGGCGACTTTGCGGCACAATCCGGCAGTTTCCTCCCGGTAATTCACATCCAGATGACCGCATCCCTCATGCACCGGCGGCAATACGGCGTAATTGCAGCGTTTATAAAAAACCGAAGTCGTGCCGATCATGTGCGGGGCGACCCAGACCATATATTTCATCCCCATAGCTTTCACCCGCTGGACGTGGGCGGCAAAATCGGGGAATTTTTTATCTGAAATATTCCAGTCGCCGACCACGGAATACCAATCCTGCAAAGTTTCCGGGGTGACTCTTTTATGCTCATCGTAGCACCAGCCGTCGTCAATGATCAGAGTTTTGAAACCGAGATCGACGAGCTGCGGCACGATTTTTTCCACCCATTGGGCAGTAATACAGGCGTGAACGGCGTACCAGGTGCAGAAAACCGGCTCCCACGCTCCGGCGGGAAATTCCGGCAGCGCAATGCCCTGCAAATCACGCCATGCCCCTAAACTGGCGCTCCAATCGACATCCCGCCGCAAGTCGGCAAAGAGTTTGAAACTGCCCGTTTCCCAAGTCAGCGAAACGTCGATGGTCAGGTCATAAGTACAGTTCTGCTGGTTGATTTTGGCGTTGAATTCCGCATCGTCGATCAGATCAGTCAAACCGAATGCCCCGCGCAAAATCGAGGAACGGTTGAAAAAGGCGATAAACGGCATCCCGCTGTTCTGGGCGCAGCTGAAATTTGCCCGCCACTCCATGATCGGCGCCGGGCCGCCGTGGAGCAAGTTGCGGTCATACCACAGACAATGGATGTCCGCCAGCGGCAATTCACAGGAAATACGCAGTTTTTCAGCGTCGCTGACGGCGGGAATGTCAAAAATATTCAGCTTGTTTCCGGCATCGAAACACAATTTTTTGCCGTTGTCCCAACTCAATGAGATTTTCATGGGTATTTCTCCGTATCAATAGCGGTTTTCGGGTATGATCTCCAGCCAGTAGCCGTTGGGATCGTTGACAAAATAGATGCCCATTTCGGGATTTTCGTAACAAATACAGCCCATTTCGGCGTGGCGCTGATGGGCGGCATCGTAATCATCCACTTTAAAAGCGAGATGAAATTCATTATCCCCCAGATCGTAGGGGCGATCCATCTCCCGCAGCCAGGTAAGTTCCAGCTGGTGACTGCTGTTGCCGTCTTCCAGATAAACGATGATAAAACTGCCGTCTTTGGCATTGATGCGGCGCACTTCGTGCATATCAAAGGCGTCAGCATAAAATTTCAGGCTTTTATCCAGATCAAAAACGTTCAGATTATTGTGAACCATGCGGAATTTCATTTTTTTCTCCTGTTGCTTGATTACATGGGGTTTTCCCGTTATTCAGTATTGTAACAAAGATAACACCGTAAAACAGTAAATGCAAAGCCGCTTGACCGTAAAATCCGGAAAATTTATGCACAAGCTCTTGTATTATCGTTTGACTTGCGGTATGTTATCTGCCGGAGATAAGTTGATAATCACAAAATTAACCTGAAATGGAGGATCATTATGGGCAAAGAAAAATCCGGTGGCGATTTCCGTTATTCCGTCGGTGAGAGCAAAGTTCCGTGGCATGCCGTCGGCGAATTTTACAATGGCAAAGATGCCGTTGAGATCGTGAAATTCATCCTGCCTGACAGCGGTATGGACGGTTACGATGCCGCATTGGCAAAAGTCACCGCCGGTATCAAAGATCTTGCCGCCGTCAGCGGTACTGCCACCAAATTGACCCTCGGTAAAAAAGTCGCCGAGGCCGAAGCCATTTCCTGCGAATATTTCGGCGCCAAATACGCCTGTTTCCTTGACAACTGGACCGGCGGTATGGAGATCGCCTACAAACTTGCCGGTATCGGACCTGGCGATGAGATCATTATGCCGGCGATCACCTTTATCGCCACCATGGCGTACCCGTTAAGCGTGGGCGCCAAAATCGTTTTCGCTGACATCGACCCCGAAACCATCAATATGGATCCGGCTGATGTCGCCCGCAAAATCACTCCCCGTACCAAAATGATCGTCCCCGTGCATCTCGGCGGTTATCCGGTGGATATGGCTCCGTTGATGGAACTTGCCGCCAAACACGACCTGATCGTGATGGAAGACGCTGCCCACGGCATGGGCGGTGCTTATAAAGGCAAAAAACTCGGTGCCATCGGTCACTTCGGCGGATTTTCACTGCACGAAGTCAAAAATATCAACGCCCTCGGCGAAGGCGGCATCCTGCTTTCCAATGAAGATTGGGCGGGCCCGCAATTTGCCGGCGGCAGATTCCTCGGTCTGGATTTTACCCGCAAAATCAAAGATTGGCTGTATGATATCTCCCCGCTGACCGACCGTTTCGGCAAACCGCAGGTGGCATTGAACCACTCCGCTACCGAAATTCAGGCGCTCGGAATGATCTTGCAGATGCAGCGCCTTGATGAGATCATCGCCATCCGCCGCAAAGCCGCTGAATATATGAACAGCGTTTTGTCGCAGGAACCCGGCATCCTCGTCGAAAAAGCCGATACCGCCGACACTTACGGTACCCACCACCTCTATCTGCTGCGTATCGACCCCGAAATCGTCGGCGGCAATATCCAGCAGCTTTCCGCTAAACTTGCGGCAAAAGGTTTGACCAATATCACCCACTTCGGGCCGATGTACCGCTTCAAAATCATGCAGGATCTCGGCTACAATGCCGACGAGATCGCCGCCACCTGCCCGAATACGGAAAAAATGTTCTATAATTCCTATACCCATCTGCCGCTTTATCCGCTGACCCGGGAACAGCTTGAATATCAGGCCCGCGCCGTCGTCGAAGCTGTCAGAGAAATGAAAGCCGGTAAATAAACCGTACATCTCTTTTTAACTTTCCGCCGCCCCCGATTCCGGGGCGGCGTTTTTTGTATGCAGTCTGCGGGCGGTTGATTTTGATATTTTGTGTGGTTACGCTTTTTTTTGTGGGGGCTCACGCCGCCCCCACACCCCCGCGCCCGCCAAGGCGGGATTTTGCTCTTGGTGTGTCCGCGCTTTATGGCGTGTGCCCCGTTCGACTCATGTGGCGCAATTCTGCGGCCTCTTCCGCCTTTTATGGCGAAAGAGGCACTGGTATTGCGCCACGGTTGCCGCATCCGGGGGAAGTTTCCCCCGGAACCCCCTC
>SUVU01000124.1 GCA_015061865.1 Lentisphaerota bacterium | reverse complement strand
TGGGCGATCAAGCCGGTATGGAACAAAATCGGCAGATGCAGTTTTTCCGCCCGTTCATAGAGGGGGAAGTAAGCGGCATGGCTGTACGCATGAAGCGGTTTATACGGTTTCAGCCCGGAAAATCCCCGTTCCACCAGCCGGTCAAGATCGTCCGGCACGGCATGGTCGAGGTCGAGAAAACCGAATGCCAGAAAAAATCCCGGATACCGTTTGGTAATATCCAGTAATTCCTGCTGACTGGCGAATTCCACTCCGTTCAACGCTCCCACATGTGACAGATCCATCAGCCAGATCTGCTCAAATACTCCGGAATCGACGATTTCGTCGATCCCGGCGGCATTTTTACGCAAATGGGCATGAGCATCAATGATTTTCATTGAAATCCTCAGATATTGAATTTCGGTTTGGCAGCCGTGCCGAGGTCGGAAACGATCTGCAAGTTTTTATGGAACCGGGCATGGGTCACCGGGTAATCATCACCGGGCATACCCAATGCGGCGATACGCAAAATGGTGTTTGCCCAGAGGAATTCGGTGGACTCGTTGCGGGTCATCAACAGCATCCGGCGGGCTTCGAGGCACTGTTTCATGCCCATCGTGATCGCGCGGCGGGGGAAGTTTTCCAGATTGCCGCCGACGCCGCGGTGGCGGGTGGAGTCGATGGTGCGGGTGAATTCATTGATCTCCAGGATCCGCGGATCGGAATCTTTCACGCCCGGGCCGGGTTCGTTGAATGCGACATGACCGTGGATACCGATACCGCCGTAGCAGCACTCGATACCGCCGGCATCGGCGATCATTTTCGGCAGATCTTTGATATTTTCCGGAGTCGGGAAAATGATCTGATTTGCCGGCATCATCAATTCCGGACGGATGCGGTTGAAAAGCAGCGGCCCGATCTGACCGCGGAAACTCAACGGATTGGTCATGGGGATCAATTCGTCTTTCTCATCATCAACGTACTCGTCCATGAAGAAAAAGCGGACGTTTTTCAGATTCAGACTGCGGTAGTTGATTTTTTCCGCCATCAGCCGGTAGGGCTGGGTCGGGCCGACGGGCATGATAAAGGAAACGATCTCGTTTCCGGCGGCGGCTTTGGCGAATTCATTGACCATCTCTTCAGCGAGATAATCGTAAACCTCATCCAATGTCGGGAACAGGATCAACTGTCCGTTGGCTTCTTTGACCATCTCCTCGGTGCTGAGCGCCAGGATCCGGCGCACTTCATCACGACGTGTTTTTCTATCCATAATAATACCTTGTTGTTTGATTTCACTTTACTCCGGCGAAAAATTTCAGCTGTTGAGCGATGAATTCAGCGGAAGAATCCACCACCGGCGCTTCCAGCAGGTCAACGGCAAAAAACTTCTGCACTTCATTGAGCCGTGCTTTGAGTTTCAGCTGATAATCATACTGAAATTCGGTGGCGACATTGATTTTGGCGAAGCCGGAAGCGATCAGCGCCCGGACTTTGTCCTGCGGCGTGCCGCTGCCGCCGTGAAGCACCAGCGGCACCGGGATCGCATCTGCAAGCTGACTTGCCAGAGTCAAATCGATTTTCGGTTCTTCGGCATAAAATCCGTGTGCCGTGCCGACTGCGACTGCCAGTGCATCAACTCCCGTGGCTTCAAAAAACTTCACCGACTCCTGCAAATTGGCATCTCTGCCCTCGTCACCTTGAGCGACATGGCCGATTTCAGCCTCGATCGTCACCCCGGCGGCACGGGCAAGTTTGACCGCTTCCAGCGTGATGGCAACATTTTCGTCGAAACTCAAGCGGGAACCGTCGATCATCACCGACGTACAACCGGCGGCAATGGCACGGGCGACCACCTCCAGCGTGGAACCGTGATCCAGATGGATCGCCACCGGCACAGCGGAACGCTCCGCCAGCGCTCTGGCGGCGGCGACCAGCGGCTCACCGTGACCGTTATTGACCACCCGTTCGTAGAATTGGACGATCACCGGCAGACCTGCGCTCTCCGCACCCCGGAATACCGCCAGCAGAGTTTCGTAATTGCCGACGTTAAATGCTCCCACCGCCCGCTTTTCTTTGCGGGCGGCGACGAGCAATTCATTCATCGTGGTCAACATACGCTGTCACCTGCGATCTCGGTCAGAGTCGCCGCATCCAATCCGGCGGCGCAGAGGATATTGGCTGTGTACGCACTGGTCACGGCGATTTTCACTCCGGCAACGGCGTGACGTTTGACGGTTTCGACCATCAATGCGACCAGCGACGGATTGAGTTTATCCAGCACCAATGCGCCTTCACCGCAGCAGTAGGATTCCTCGGTATTGGTACCGAAAGGAGCAACTGCCGCACCGAGAGCTTTGAGCAGACGGTCGGAACAGCCGCATTTCATATAATTTTTGATATAATCTCCGGGGATGAACTGCAATGCCGGGACGTTGGCAAATTTGATTTTGCCGTCGGCGGCAAGTGCGGCAAAATACGATGCCGTGCATTTGACTTCGCATTTCAACTCAATCCCGGCGGCGGGGAAGTCGTTTCTCAACGCATCCATCGCTGCCGGAGTATCGACCAGCAGTGTTTTCGCCCCGGTGGAGTTGACGAAATCGGCAAATTTTTTCATCACCGCAGTTCCGGCTTCCACGAAACCGAGGACATTCAGCGCTTTGCCGATACAGCCGCCGGAAATCACCCCGAAGTCGATCCCGGCGGCACCAAGCACTTTGGCAACTGCCGTACCGACCGCCGGACGGGATGCCGCCGAGGGATCAGCGAAAAAGAGCAGATCAGCTTTTTTGCTGACTTCCCAAGCGGCAGAATTTTCCAGTTCAGCGGCAATGGCTTTCACCGCTTCCGGAGCATTGCCGGCGGCAACGATGTCCCGGCGCAGCGCCAGCTGCAGACCGATCTCATCGTAGCCTTTGCCGTCATGGTAACCGTCGCAATGGCACCGGGAGGCGCCGGAAAGATCCGAACGGTAGATGGCATCGACGAAATCCGCTTCATTGATCGCTTCCGGATGCATCCGGATCGTGTCGGCGATCAGCGCTCTGCCGCGGGCGGTATCCGACTCTCTGCCGGAAACAATGCCGGTCGGGCAGAGATGACGGCACATGAAACAGAAACGGCAGTTGGACATCACATCTTTGAATTGGTCAATATACATAATAAATTACACTCCTTTGAAGCCCATTTTTCCGGGGTTCATGATATTGTTGGGGTCAAGCTGTTTTTTGATACCTTCCAGAACGCCCATCGCCGGGCCGTAGAGGTCTTTCATCAATCTGCCGAGTTTCAAACCGACGCCGTGGTGTTCGTTGATGACACCGCCGTTGGCGATCGCCGCCCGGATGGCTTTATCCCAGACCACGTTGTAAAGCTGGGCGGCGGCGGCGGGATCGGCGGGGGCTTCTTCAAAAATGAAGCGGGCGTACAGCATACAGCCCCAGTCGTACCAGTGGGAGAAGTGACCGATGAAACGGGCTTCGGGGAAGTTTTCGGTGACGACTTTTTTCATGCCCCAATAGACGTTTTCGATATTGGCAAAGGTTGCCACGGTATCCAGCGTACCGAATGCCTGCGGCATGTGGAACATGTACGGCGGATAGAAAAATTTGTAACGGTTTTCCCACCAGGACTGGCCCATTTCCGTGCCGAGATCTTCGGGATCCTGTTTCATGCAGATCTCGCAAGCGCGTTTCATCTGCAAAGCGACGATATCTTTGGGGCCGTCAAAGCCGAATACCAGATAAGCTCCGGGTTTATCCAGTCCCAGCACCCGTTTGATCAAACGGGCAGTTTCCGGTTCATCGTAGAGACGCAATGCGCTGGGCTGCATCCGGCTGTGCATCAATTCCGCACCGGCGAGCATGGCAGTGTGCATGTCTTTGAACAAAAAGGCGTGGAATTCCCGGGCTTCGGGGATGGGGTGGATTTTGAGCGTGACTTTGGTGATAACGCCGAGAGTACCCTCACTGCCGAGGAACATCATCGTCAAATCCGGTCCGGACGCATGGCGCGGCACCGGCAGGGTATTGATGATTTCCCCGGTCGGAGTGACGACCTCCAGCGACATGACCATATCTTCGATTTTGCCGTATTTGGTGGAAAGCACCCCGGTACCGCGGTGGGCGAGGAAGCCGCCGATGGTGGCGCAGGCGATGGAAGCGGGGAAGTGCATGGTCGAGAAACCGGCTTTTTCCACTTCCCACTCCAGCATCTGGGCGTTGATGCCGGTTTCGCAGGTGACGCTCAACGTGCGGGAGTCGATCTCCAGAACTTTATTCATCCGTTTCATATCGAGGATGATGCCGCCGTAGACCGGCAGCGCACCGCCCTGCGAACCGGAACCGCCGCCCCACGGGGTGACGGGAATGTGGTAAGTATTGGCGATTTTCAGTACTTTGGCGACCTCTTCGGTGCAGGCGGGATGGACGACGAAATCCGGTTTCTGGGTCTCTTTGCCCCGGTCGTGCCACATTTCGGGGATCCAGTAATAGTCGATGGAGTGGCCCAGTCCGTCAGCGGCACCGCTGTCCACAAACTCGGCGCCGACGGCGTCATTGAGTTCGGTCAGCACCATCTGGTACATGTAGGAATCGTTTTTAAGCTGCATAATTTCCTTTCCTTATGTTCAGGTTACAGTTGTTTGATTTCACGGTAAACCGGAGCCATGACATCATGGATTTTCCGGTAAGTTTCAAATTTTCCGGCGTAGAATCCGGCAAGTTCCGCATCGGGAGTGACCGTGCCGGAAATTTTCAGGCACTGTCTGACCGCAGATGCCGCATCGGGAAAAATCCCGGCACCGGTGCCGGCGATCAATGCCGCACCGAATCCGGCATCACCGGGCTGCGGCAGGGCGACGGGAACATTCATCACATTGCAGACGATCTCGCTCCACAACACACTGCGGGCGCCGCCGCCGATGAGAAATATCCGCTTCATCGGCAGCTGCAATTCGTCGATCAGAGTCCGGCAGTCACGCAGACTGAATGCGACCCCCTCCAACAGCGCCCGGATGAAATCCCCGCGCGTCGAGGCCATGCTGATCCCGGTGAAACTGCCCCGCAGATCACTGTCCCAGTACGGCGAACGCTCCCCCTGCAAATACGGGTGAAAAAATACTCCGTTCGCCCCCGGAGGACTCTGCTGTGCCAGCTCATCCATCAACGCAAAAGTTTTGCTCCGGCTCTGCGCCGCCGCCGCACTCTCCACGCCGCAGAAATTATCCCGGAACCACCGCTGGCAGACCGCCGCCGCATTGGTGGCGGAAACAGTGTAATACATCCCCTTTATAACGTGCGAATAGGTCAATGTCCGGGCGTGGGGATGGGGGGCGGCAGTCATGACATTGACATTGCCGGCAGTGGCAAGTTTGACGATGGCATCGCCCGGTTCGATCGCCCCGGCGCCGTAATCCTCGGCGGCGGAGTCGGACGTTCCGCAAATCACCGGAGTTCCGGCAGGGATTCCGGTATCGCGCGCCGCTTGAGCAGTGACGGTGCCGGTAACAGTTTCCGGAGTGACCAGTTCCGGCAGCATTTCCGGGGTCACTCCCGCCAGCGCCGCCAGTTCGTAACTCCAGCAGTTGTGCTTCATATCAAAAAAGAGCGTCCCCTGTGCCTCGATATAATCGGTCACCGCCACGCCGGTCAGCAGATAGCGGATGTAATCTTTGACAAAGAGGATGTGGCGGGTTTTCTGCAAAACTTCCGGCTCGTGCTTGCTCAACCAGCGCAGCTGCGGCAGTGTCCAGGTCGGGGTGGCGCTCTGAAATGCGGTGGCAAAAATCTTTTC
>SUVU01000123.1 GCA_015061865.1 Lentisphaerota bacterium | reverse complement strand
GGCCTTTTATACCGAACACCTGACTGACACCACCTGCCTTTATCCCGGCGCACTGGAAACTCTGCAGGAGCTGCGTCGCCGGGGGGCGAAAATTGCGCTGGTCACCAATAAAGACACCTGGGCGGCGGTGAAAATTTTGCAAACTTTGCAGGCCGCAGAACTGTTTGATGATATTGTCGGCGGAAATTCCGGATATCCATTCAAACCTGAACCGGATGCGCTGCTGGCACTGCAAAAAAAATATGATGTTGACAGCTCCGGCTGCTGGATGATCGGCGACCACCATACCGATCTGGGGGCAGGGCGCAGAGCCGGATTCAACCGGATTTTCTGCACTTACGGATTCGGTAGCTGCGGGGATGAGGTGCCGGAACATCAGGTGGACTCATTTCCGGAAATTTTGCCGTTGATCGGTTGAATATGATGTTGCGCGGCTGGCGAAATTGGCAGACGCAGCAGGTTTAGGTCCTGCCGCCGCAAGGCATGGGGGTTCGAGTCCCCCGCCGCGTACCACATTTATTTACCTGTGCAACTTGACTACAGTCAAAAATGTGCTACATTATCTCTGTGAGTGTGTATACAGATGTTTTGAGTGTGGTCAGCCAGATGAATTTTTGGAAAAAAACAAAACGGAGAATCAAAAAAATCCGTACTTTCAAGCGCAACGGTATTTTGTTTCAGCAGATGTTGCGCTATTTTTGGGGTATGCCGCCGGTAAATAAGTGTATTTGCCACTGGGCAAAGCTGTTTTGGCGAATTGATGAAACCAAAATCGTTTTTGCCACTTTTTCGCATACATTCAACTGCAATCCCGGCAGTATCGCCGCCGAACTTGCCAAACGTGATTATCCCGGAAAATTGGTGTTTCTGGTCGAGAAACAACATTTGGCGGAATTGCAAAAAAGCGATTTAGCTGAAAAAATAGATTTCGTTGATGTCTGGTCATGGCGGGCTTTGAAAGAGGCTGCCACGGCTAAAATCCGGCTGGAGAACGCCCAGACTTTTCTGTGGCAGAGTTTTACCCCCAAGCGCCCGGAGCAAATTTATATCAATACCTGGCACGGCAGTTTGGGCATCAAAAGACTTGATACCGCCCTCGCTGTCGATGCCAAATTGCGTAAACGCATGCCGCTGTCAAAAAAATATACCGACTACTGCATCAGCAACAGCGAATTTGAAGATATGGTCATGGAAACATCGTTTTTTGGCGGGGTGACGAAAGTCCGGTTGGGGCATGCCCGCAACGATATATTTTTCCAGCCTCCTGGAATTATCAATGAAGTAAAGAAAAAATACCGCCGGCTGCTGGAACTGCCGGATGATTGCCGGATCGCCCTCTATGCTCCGACGTTCCGGGAAAACGGTTTTTTTAAAGGATTTCTGGACATTGATTATCAGGCGCTTGCCGATGCGCTGCAGCGTAAATTCGGCGGAATGTGGAAAATTCTGGTGAAGTTTCATCCCCACGATGTCAAACGGATGCATAATGACGGATTGCAGCTGCCTTTGGCGGTGGTGGACGCTGCCAAATGCAACAATATCAATGAGTTGCTGTTGGCGACCGATGTCGGTATCACCGATTATTCCAGTTGGATTTTTGATTACATCCATTTGCGCCGTCCGGGGTTTATTTACGCTCCGGATCTGGATGAGTACAAGCGCGGGTTTTACTATCCGCTGACGGATACGCCGTTCCCGGTCACGATTGATGCGGAGCAATTCCGGGAAGCGGTTTTGAATTTTGATGAGAAAAAATATGCTGCCGGTGTGGAAGCATTTCTGGAAAAAATGGGATGCACCGATGACGGAAAATCCGGCGGCAGGATCGCAGATTTTCTGGAAACTCTCATTTCCGGTAAACAAACGACCAATTTTGAGGGGACGATATGAGTACAGCGCTGATTATTGCCGGAGGAGCCGGAAAACGTTCCGGTCAGGAGGTGCCGAAACAATTTTTGACCGTGAATGAAAAGCCGATCATCATTTATACTCTGGAGGCTTTTCAGCACCACCCGGATGTTTCCAATATCGTTGTCGTGGTGATCGACGGCTGGCAGACCGTGGTGGAAACTTACGCCCGGCAGTTCGGGATTTCCAAATTATCCGGAGTCGTGGTCGGCGGCAGTGACCGTTTTAACTCCATGTATAACGGGATCAAATATTTGCAAACCTGCTGCCCGCCGGATGAGGTGATCCTCTGTCACGATGCCAACCGGCCGTTTGTCAGCAAAAAGATCATTGATGATGCCGTCGAAGTCTGCTGCCGCTGCGGTAATGCGCTGCCGGCAATGAAAACATTCAACAGTATTTATGTCAGTAAAGACGGCAAGGTCGTGGACGATGCTGCCGACCGGGAGATCCTCTATCGGGGGCAGGCTCCGGAAGCCATGCGGCTGGGGGATTTGATCGAGTTGAGCGCCCGTGCCGATGCTGCCGGCAAAGGCAATACCATTGCCGGCATGTTGAATGCGTTTGGAGAAAAAGTATATTTGTCGCCCGGTTCCGAACGGAATTTCAAAATCACCACACCGGATGATATTGATATGTTCAAAGCGATGATCGCTCTGCCGGAAACGACGAAAGTTGTGGCAAAACAGCAGTATTGTTAAGTGAAATATGACAGCGGAAAACGTTTCTGAAAAAAAACATTGGGATGATTATTCATCTCTGCACGCCGGAGTGTGCCTTGCAGATGACCAGCTGCACGCATTGCAGCAGACGCTGACCGGGATGCTGCGGGAAATCGTGACCGTGTGTGAAAAGCACCGGATCCCGTGTTTTCTGGTCGGCGGTACGGCGCTGGGAGCGATGCGGCACGGAGGCTTCATACCGTGGGATGATGATATTGATATTGCGATGTTCCGGCGGGACTATGAGCGTTTTTTGCAGTGTTTTGAGGCTGAATTCGGCGACAGATATTATGTGCAGACCCCGGAATATACCGACGGTTACACCTCGTTGATACCCCGGATCCGGGCTGCCGGGACGGTGGTGCGCTGCCGGGAAGATCTCTGGACCGATGAAGCGCACAGCGGTGCATGGGTGGACTTGTTTGTGATCGAGAACACCTTTGACAATGCGGTATGGCGTTTTTTGCATGGTATATTGTGTCTGACATTTGGCGGGTTGCTGGCATGCCGGAAAATTTTTGCAGTGCGTAAAAATTTGCGGCAATTCATCGTGCCGGGATCCGGTTATGCCAAAAAGGTGCAATTGCGCTCGTTTATCGGCGGGTGTTTTGCATGGCTGCCGGTGAATCGGGTGCGTAAAATTGCCAACGGCTGTTTTAAGCTGTGCGGCAGTGACCATAGCAAATTTGTCACGATCCCGGCGGGGCATTGGCGGTTTTTCAGGGAAACTTATGACCGCCGGGTGTTTTCCGGTGACCGGATGGTGAAGTTTGAAAACTTTCCGTGCCGGGTACCGGAAATGGTGGAGAAATATTTGGAACATTGTTACGGCGATTGGCAGACCATTCCGCCGGATGGCGACCGGGAAGTACATTTTTTCTGCGCTTTTGCGTTGGATGAAAACGCTCCGGCAGCAAAAAAAATCAATGGAAATGAGATATGAAAATATTAACTGTGGTTTCTGAACATAGATTTTTGTTTGAAGAACTGGTCAAGCGGGACTTCAAAGACAAATACAAACGTACCGTCCTCGGAATGGTGTGGAGTATTCTGCTGCCGTTATTCACGCTGCTGATCATGAAAATCGTCTTTTCCAATTTTTTCGGCAGGTCGATCGAACACTTTACCATTTATCTTTTTTGCGGGAATTTGCTCTTTGCCTACTTCCGGGAATCCACTCATGTCGGGATGAGCGCCCTGTTGGGCAATGCCTCGATTTTTACCAAAATAAATATCCCGAAATATCTGTTTCTGCTCTCCCGCAATGTTTCGTCGCTGATAAATTTCGGGATCAATCTCTGTGTGTTTTTTGTGTTCTGCATGATTGATAAAATTGATTTTTCGTGGAACTTTTTTACTCTGTTGTATCCGGTGATCTGTCTGTTGATTTTCAATCTCGGGGTCGGATTTATCCTTTCGGCGCTGTATATATTTTTCCGGGACATCCAATATCTGTATGATGTATTTACCATGTTGCTGATGTATATGTCGGCAATATTTTATTCGGTGAAAAGTTTTCCGGAGGAGTATCAGAAATTTTTCCTCTGCAATCCGGTTTACGTCTATATCTCATACTTCCGTGAGGTGGTGCTGGACGGCAATATTCCCGGTTTGATGCTGCATTTGCTGGCGGCGGGATATGCGCTGGGGGCGTTGCTTATCGGAGCGTGGTTCTACAAAAAATTTAACAAGAAATTCCTTTATTATGTCTGAAAATTGTGTGATAAAATGCAGTAATGTCAGCATCCGTTATATAACCGGGGATTTCAAATCTATCGGGCTGAAAGAGTATATCGTCCGGCGGTTGTCCGGTAAGTACCGGGTCTGCGAGTTCTGGGCGGATAAAGATGTTACTTTTGAATTGAACCGGGGCGATATGCTCGGTATCATCGGCACCAATGGCGCCGGTAAATCCACGCTGCTCAAAGCTGTTTCCGGGATCATGGTTCCCACCCTCGGCAAAATGCGGGTCACCGGTAAAATTGCGGCTCTATTGGAATTGACCAGCGGTTTTGATGGTGATCTGACGGTCAAAGAAAACACTTTTCTGCGCGGTGCGATGCTGGGTTATACCAAAAAATTTATGTGCGAAATGTATGACAGCATAATCGCTTTTGCGGAGTTGGGGGAGTTTCAGGATCGCCCGTTCAAGCAGTTGTCCAGCGGGATGAAAAGCCGTCTGGCGTTTGCGATCGCCTGTCTGGTCAATCCGGATATTCTGATCCTTGACGAGGTTCTTTCCGTCGGCGACGGAGCATTTCGCAGAAAAAGTCATGATAAAATGAATGAGATCCTTGCCAAAGGTATTACCGGGATTTTGGTTTCCCACTCCATACCGCAAGTGCGGGAGATGTGCAATAAAATTTTATGGCTTGATCACGGCAGACAGATCGTGTTTTCAGACGATGTGGAAACGGCATGTGATGCTTACGAAATGTTTCTGAATAATAAAAAACTTCCGGAAAATGAAGCGGAAATAAAATCCGCCGCCGCAAGTTTCCGGGCTTTGTCCCGCCAAAAAGCCGAGAGCGCTTCAGCTAAAAAACATGCCGAAGCCAAAAAACTTCTCGCTGAAAATGTTGACGGCGATGTGGTGAAACTTGCCATTGATATACTGAAAAAACACCGTCCGGAATCATTGGCAGAGGAGTTGCGATGAGACGGGTTTATGTGATCGGAGCCGGATTTTTCGGAGCTGTGGTTGCAGAGCAGACCGCCACGGTGCTGGGGGGGCCGGTGACGGTAATTGACCGGCGGGATCATGTCGGCGGCAACAGTTTTTCTGAAGTCGATCCGGAAACCGGGGTCGAATATCATAAATACGGCTCACATATTTTTCACACTTCAGACGAAACCGTCTGGGCATACGTCAACCGTTTCGGCAAATTCAACGATTACCGGCATCATGTTTACACGGTCTATAATGGTGAAATCCTATCCATGCCGATCAATCTGGGGACGATAAATTCTTACTACCGGCGTAATTTCAAACCGGAGGAGGCAAAAGAATTTATTGCCGCAGAAATCGCCCGGGAAAAGATTGTCACTCCGCAGAATCTGGAAGAAAAAGCTGTTTCACTGATCGGCAGACCGCTGTATGAGGCACTGGTGCGTGGATATACGGTCAAGCAGTGGGAAACTGACCCCCGGAAGTTGTCGCCGGAGATCATCACCCGATTGCCGGTGCGTTATAATTACAATAACCGCTATTTTTCCGACCGTTACGAGGGAATTCCGCTGGATGGTTACGGTGAACTTATCAG
>SUVU01000011.1 GCA_015061865.1 Lentisphaerota bacterium | reverse complement strand
ATTTTTGCCGCAGGCAAAAATGGTGGGCGATGAGGGACTCGAACCCCCGACATTTTGCGTGTAAAGCAAACGCTCTAACCAACTGAGCTAATCGCCCTGAATATATTGCATGTAAATAATATAGCCGCTGAATGAATATTTTTCAAGCTATATAAAATAATTTACCCGCAGAATCAGCCTGCAAACGCAAATATATCCGCACCATGTGATTGCCGTTGCGCTCCGGTTCAAATTCCCACTTCGGCAATAATTGCGCCGCCGGAAAATCCAATGCCGCACCCGTTCCGGGAAATTCCGGCTGTAATCTCAATTTGCCACTCTGCCATGCCGAATCTGCCAACAGCCGCAGCACTTCACTGACCGCACCGGAACTTAACTTGACCATCCCGAAAAGCTGGGGCTTGTTTCCGATCTCACCGTATCCGGACGGCAGCGTTTCATCACACACCGCCAGCGAAACGGTTTCATAATCGGCACTGATTTCAGGCGGAGCAAGCAAAATTCCCAAATCCTGACCATTGAAATCCGCCCGGTATCTGCCGCGCTGCAACGTCGTTACATCATTTATACTGTTCATAATATCTCCTGTGTTGGTGGTTATCCACCATTACCGGAGATGGTCAATACTGCGGCGGGGTGATTTTTACGATCCTGTCCATCACACCGGGGGTGAAATCACGGTGGGAAATAAATATCACCGTCCGGTCGCGCCATTCGCAGCGCAGCAACTCAAACACAGCTTTTTCGCTGTCGTGATCCAATGCGGCTGTCGTTTCGTCCAACACCAGCACTCTGGTATCACGGAGCAATTCCCGCGCCAACGCCAGTTTCAATCTCTCACCGGCGGAGAAGTTACTGCCGTCTTCACGGATTTTCAACTCCAGCAGATCAGGATTTTCGTCCAGCCGTCCCCCCATACCGGAACGGCGCAATGCCGCAATTATTTTCGCATCCTGATAACCGCCGCCGTGTGCGAGGTTTTCCCGGACGGTGCCGTAGAACAACTCTGCCGACTGGCTGATGTAACCGATCGACTGGCGCAGCGCTTTCAGCGAATAATCTTTCACATTTCTGCCGTCCAGCCGGATCTCTCCGGATGAAACATCATACAACCGCAGCAGCAATGCCCCCAGAGTGCTTTTGCCGCCGCCGGACGGACCGTAAATGCCCAGATGTTCGCCATCGGCGATCGTCAGCGAATAATCTTTGAAAACCTCCCTGCCGCCCGGGTACGCAAATGAGATCCCGTCAAATGTCACCGCCCCGGAAGCGGCTTTGATACGGCTTTCCGGAGTATTGGGATGTTTCTCCGGCAGCATCCGCTGCAATTCCAGCAATCTGTGCAATGCCGCATCCGAATTGCGTTTGGTCAGCAATCCGGTAAAAAACGCTTTGCCGGGGGTAAAGATCAGCAGCATATAACCGCTGACCGCCCACAGATTTCCCAATGTCCAGCTGCCGTCCAGCACCCGGCAGGCGCCGTAATACCACACCGCCCCGCACCACAGCGCCGGGAGCAATTGGAGCAATATGGTATAAAAACGCTCCCAGCGGACTCTGGACATCCGCAAAATCGTCACTTTATCCAGATTGCGCCCGACCCGGCGATCGACCAGCCGTTCGCCGGAACGGCTTTTGAACAGCGTCAGCCGGTCAAGTGAATTCTGCATATTGCGCCGGTATTCGGCAGCGGCTTCATTGATCCGGGAACTCAATTCGTACTGGCGGCGGCGGAAAACCCACGTCAATACAAAAAACAGCAGCAGCACCGGCCCGCTTGCCAGCATCATGTCCGGGGCGCAAATACTCAACAGCACCACCGCACTGCATAATTTCAGAAAATTCAGTGCCAAACCGAAAATTCCATGACAGAAAAACAGCGTGACCAGTTCAATATCCCAATGCAGCCGTTGACCGAGATAACCGGAACCGCCGGCCTCCACCACCCCCAGCGGCAGCCGGAGCAAGTGGCGGAAAAATTTCCGTTTCAAGTGTGCTTCGCAATTTATTTTCAGCATGGATGCCATCAGGCTCCACAACGCTTCACCGCCGCGCCAAATCACCAGCGCCGCTGCGGCAATCACACCGAAAAAAATCACCCCGTGGCGGTTTTTGCTGCCAAACGCATCGACCAGATATTTCTGCACTACCGGACTGGCACAACTGGCTGCCAGCACCAATATCAGCATCAGCATCACCAGCGCAAATTTGTATTTGAATGGAGCCAGCGCAAATTTGAAAAAACCCCACTGCTCTTTCAAAGTCGGGGTCACGATGCGCATGCCGGAGTTTTTGCGGTATTTCATTTAAGTTCCAGTATTTCAGTCACGCCGGATCATCACGATCGTCTGGTCGTCGTTTTGTTCATACTCAAATTCATGCACCGCCGCCATGACTTCGTCGATAACTCCGGACGGGGTATCCCGGTGTTCGCAGGCAACATGGAACGCATTTACCAGCCGGTCAGAGCCGAACTCCTCCCGGTCGTGGTTGAGCGCTTCGCTCAAACCGTCGGAAAACAGCATCAAACTGGAACCGTGATCGACTGCCAGACAGATGGTATCAAACTCCGCATCCTCGTCCGGCAGCATCCCCAATGCCGTCCCGCGCGGCGCCAGCCGGCGCAAATGGCCGTGGACGTGCATGATCATATCAGTATGACCGGCTCTGCCGAATTCGACCAGCCCGCCGCGTTTGTCGATCAGACAGCAGCCCATGGTGATAAAGCGGTCATCATCGGAATCCCGGTTGAGGTTGTGGTTGACATCACGGAGAAACTTGGTCAATGTGGTAAAATCTGATGCCAGCGCCCGGGCGAAACTGCGGGTCATGGATGCCAGAATACACGCCGGCATACCTTTACCGCAGGCATCACCGACCATGACCAGCATCCGGTTTTCGTCGATCTGCACCATATCAAAAAAGTCGCCGTTGACCTCTTTGGCACTGGTAGTGCGGGCGCAGACGGAAAAATCTCCCAATGTCACCGCCGCCGGGGGCAGCAGTGAATTCTGGAACTGCCGGACAAACGCCAGCTCCTGATCGATCCGTTCCCGGCGGTTGATTTCGCCGTAAACCTGCACCAGCTGATGCACCATCAGCACCTGCGGCGCCAGAGAACGGAACCGGTTGTATTGAGTATCGGAAAACGGTGATCCCGCCAGCATCTGATTGCCGACGGCACAAATCACGCCGAAAACCACACCGTCTTTGATCATCGGTGTCGCCATGACACTGCCCCACTCGTCGCTGTCCTCCAAATGCTCAAAACGGCTGTCCACACTTGCCAGCGGGACGACTTCGCTGTGTTTGGATTCCACGACTTTGCCGAGGAAGCCGCTGCCGACTTTCAACGGGTGGCGGCGCAGCTCCTCCAACACCTGCCGGGTGCCGACAGGGGCGGCATGGGCATCAAGCAGCGGGAAATCGCCGCTGACGCCGAGCGGAGTCAGATTTTCACCTGAAACACCGTAAATCGCCACGCTGGCGGCATTGATCTGCTCCCGGATGTAACAGGCGGTGGAGTGCATAGCGCCATCCAGACCGTCTTCACAGTTGATCCCGGAAGCAAAGCGGGAGAGGAAGTTTGAAATTTCGGCACGCCCCATCATTGCGCCGGTAAGATCCATGCGCAATTCCAGCGTCTTGCGGTAGAACGATACCGCTGCGACGGCCGCAACGGTCAGCAGTACCAGCAAGATTATCAGCGTGGCCAACACTTCTGTTTCTCCCTCCGGCTGTTAATGGCTCAATCCGCCAGATATTCCTGCAATGACTTCAGCACCGGCTTGCCCTGACGGGCCTCGCGGATACCGGTTTCGGTGGCACGCGCCGCCGCCATAGTGGTCATATACGGGATTTTGTACTGGATCGCCAGCATCCGGATGCAGCTGTCGTCGATTTTGCTCAATCTGCCCATCGGGGTATTGATGATAAGGGCGACTTCACGGTTGCGGATGAGGTCGGCGACATTGGGTCTGCCCTCATTGAGTTTGTGGACAGAGCCGTGTTTGATGCCGTTTTCATCGAGGAAAAATCCGGTACCTTCGGTGGCGATGAGTTCGAAACCCATCTCCGCCAGACCTTTGACGATCGGCAGCATTTCGGCACGGTCACGCTCACGGACGGTGACGAGGACTTTGCCTTTCAGCGGCAATTCGCTGCCGGCGGCCTGCTGGGCTTTGTAATAAGCCATACCGAATGTCGGGGCAAGTCCCATAACTTCGCCGGTGGCACGCATTTCCGGGCCGAGGACGGGGTCAACTTCCGGGAACATGTTGAAGGGGAAGACCGCCTCTTTCACGCCGAAGTATTTGGTCGGCGGATTGCGGAGCAGGGATTTGAATTCCGAGAGTTTGGAGCCAAGCATCAAATTGGTGGCGATCCGGGCGATCGGCGCACCGGTGACTTTGGAAACGATCGGCACGGTACGGGAAGCGCGCGGGTTGGCTTCGATGATCCAGACTTTGTCCTCGCAGACGGCGAACTGGACGTTGAGAATACCGACCACCCGGAAGTCACGGGCAATGGCGGCGGCTTTTTCAGCGATGGTGTCCAGATGTTTTTTCGCCAGCGTCACCGGCGGGATGCTGCAGGCGGAGTCGCCGGAGTGAATACCCGCCAATTCGACGTGTTCCATGACCGCCGGGATGTAAACTTCTTCACCGTCGCAGATCGCATCGACTTCGCACTCGACCGCATGATCGAGGAAACGGTCGATCAGCATCGGGTATTCCGGGCTGACCTGAATGGCTTCGACGGCGTAGCGTTTCAGCATGGCTTCATCGTAAAGCACTGCCATACCGCGGCCGCCCAGCACGAATGAGGGGCGCACCATGACGGGGTAGCCGATTTTTCTGCCGAGATTGACGGCCTCCTCCAGCGAACGGGCGATGCCGCTTTCCGGCTGGTTGACCTGCAGTGCGAGCATCCGTTCACGGAAGTACTCACGGTCTTCAGCCAGACGGATGCCTTCGGGCTGGGTACCGACGATGGTCACGCCGGCATCTTTGAGTTCCTGGGCGATATTAAGCGGAGTCTGACCGCCGAACTGGACGATGACGCCTTCGGGTTTCTCTTTTTCGTAGATGGCGAGCACATCTTCGGTGGTCAGCGGCTCAAAGTAGAGTTTATCGCTGGTATCGTAGTCGGTGGAAACGGTTTCGGGGTTGCAGTTGACCAGCACGGATTCATAACCGGCATCACGCAGTGCGAATGCGGCATGGACGCAGGTGTAGTCGAACTCGATACCCTGACCGATACGGTTGGGGCCGCCGCCGAGAACCATGATTTTGCGTTTATCGGAAACGGGGACCTCATCTTTGGCATCGCTGTAAGTGGAGTAGTAGTAATCTTCACCATTGGCGACACCGGAAACCGGTACGCGGCAGAATTTGGCGATACAGCCGAGTTCCATGCGGCGGGTGCGCACCTGTTTTTCGGAAATATTGAAAAATTTGGCGAGATATTTGTCCGAGAACGCCAGTTCTTTGGCTTTTTTCAGCATCTCATCGGGCAATCCCATCCAGGTATAGCGGGCGAGTTCCAGCTCAAAGAGTGCCAATTCCTGAATTTCTGCGAGGAAAAATTTGGCGATGCTGGTCATTTTGAACGCTTCTTCGACGGTCAGACCTTTTTTGAATGCTTCGTAGAGGTAGAAGAAACGTTTGCTGGACGGAGCCGCCGACAGCGGACGCAGCTCATCCAGAGTCAGCGCTTCGATCTTTTTGTCCAGACCGGGGCCGGATTTGCCGATTTCCAGCGAACGGATCGCTTTCTGGAAAGCCTCTTTGAAGTTTTTACCGATGCTCATGACTTCGCCGACGGCTTTCATCTGGGTGCCGAGGGCATCTTTGGCCTGCGGGAACTTCTCAAACGCCCAGCGGGCGAATTTGGCGACGATGTAATCGCCGTCCGGAGTGTATTTGTCCAGACTGCCGTCACGCCAGTAGGGCATTTCGTCCAGGGTGACACCGGTGGCAAGCACCGTGGAGACCCGGGCAATCGGGAAGCCGGTGGCTTTGGAAGCCAGCGCACTGGAACGGCTGGTACGGGGGTTGATCTCGATCACGATGATCCTGCCGTCCGCGCGGTTGCGGGCGAACTGGACGTTGCAGCCGCCGGTAACGCCGATGGCATCAATGATCCGGTAGCTGTAATCCTGCAGCTGAGCCTGCACATCTTTGGCAATGGTCATCATCGGGGCGACGCAGAAACTGTCGCCGGTATGGACGCCGATGGGGTCAACGTTTTCGATGTAGCAGACGGTGATTTTCTGACCTTTGGCATCCCGGACGACCTCCAGTTCCAGCTCTTCCCAGCCGAGGACGCACTCCTCGACCAGCACCTGTCCGATCAGACTGGCGGCCAGACCTCTGGAGACGACTTCACGCAACTCCTCGACGTTGTAAACGATACCGCCGCCGGTACCGCCCATGGTGTAAGCGGGGCGGAGGACGACGGGGTAGCCGAGTTCAGAAGCGATCTTTTCGGCTTCTTCGACGGAGTAGCTCGGTTCGGATTTTGCCATCGGGATACCGAGACGGTTCATGGTGTTTTTGAATTCGATCCGGTCTTCGCCGCGTTTGATGGCTTCGAGGTCAACGCCGATGACTTTCACGCCGTATTTTTCCAGAATACCGGCATCGTGCAGTTCGATGGCGAGGTTGAGGGCGGTCTGACCGCCGAGGTTGGGGAGCAGGGCATCGGGGCGCTCTTTGGCGATGATATTTTCCAGACTGTTGACGGTCAGCGGTTCGATATAAGTATGATCCGCCATGCCGGGGTCGGTCATGATGGTTGCGGGGTTGGAGTTGGTCAATACCACTTCATAACCGCGTTCCCGGAGGGCTTTGCAAGCCTGCGTACCGGAATAGTCAAATTCACAAGCCTGACCGATGATGATCGGGCCCGAACCGATGATGAGAACTTTTTTGATCTCTGTTCCCTGTGCCATAAGAAGCCTCTTTTCTCAAAATATGGTTAGTAAAATATAAAAAATAATCAAAATTCTCTGTTTCAGCCTGCGGTACGGCGGTTTGCCCTGCCGCAGTATTCCGCACGGTCACTGCGTTTTCCGCAGAAAACAACACTTTATCCGGAAAAATCCTCCGCAAGAGACCGGAATGTAATATACATCATCCGCAGCGTTTAGTCAAGCCGTTACCGCATCAATTACTGAAAATGTTACCCCCGGAGCAAAATCCCGCATCCGCATCTCTGCCGGACATAAAAAAAACGGGACTGTCATGAGAGCGACAGTCCCGGTGGAGCGTGTTTTAATTCTCCGAAATAGTTCTCTCAAACTCAAAATGGTTGTTGACAATGCAAATTTGCTGAACTATGCCGTTTCTCCGGAAAACATCTCTTAACGCATAAAAATCAAAACAGAGAATGACTTTCACCTCAAACGAAATGTCTGTTGGAATAAAAACCGCCCCGAAAAACAGTCGCACCGCAGACATTTATTTATCAGCCTTGTCTGAAAAAGAAAAATTAAACAGTGGCATCCACGTGATGAATGCGTTGGGATTATAATTCAGCAAACCGATTTGCAAACCGTTTTTTGCATAATTAAAAATGCCGATTTGCAGCATATTTCTGCCGGAATTGTTATAAATACAATTTACAGCTCCTAAAGATATCCCATTATTGCTTTCCCATGAATTAACAAGCCCTAACGATAAAACATTATTTTTTACTCCGACAGAATAAATACTGGCTGTTACCCCGAAATTTTCATTTTGCAGAAAAATTATTCCGCTGCTTATTCCACATACCTTGTTGGCAAATCCGATAAATCCAGGTGAAATAGCAAGTCCGTATACATCAGTTCTTGGCGAACAAAGATGTACCGGCCAAAAAGAAATTTGTACCGGAGTCCATTTGGCATCTTTAAATAAAACTGCGGCAGCGATCCATTCGTTGCCATGGGCAAATAAATTGAAGGAAAAAAGTGTCAATGCCGTCAGTAATACAAACTTTTTCCACATGATTATTTTTCCTTCCTTAAAATGGCTGCCCTGATTTTCTTCCAATCGGATTTGCGGAGAAGCTCCGGAATGTTGGTATAGATGTATTTGTGATGTCCGTATTCAGGCTTCATCAACTCGGAAACAGCATCTTCCACGCTCCAATTTTCAAAGATGATACGGCTTGCGGCAACGGCACATCCGGTGCGGTCGCTGCCGTGCCAGCAGTGGATCAGAAGCGGCTTGGGAGCATCCCGGATGACGGTCAAAATTTTATAGAGATCACCTTCGGTAATTTTTCCGGTATCAAGGGGAATTTCGTACAGAGTAACGGCATTGTTCCAATTGCGGTTGATTGCATTGATTTCGTCTTTGTCGCTGTTGTTTTCCCGTAAATTCAGCACGCTGCGAATGCCGTTAAATGTATAGAGAGAAAAGAATTCATCTTTATCCGGCTGACCGGAACGGTAAAGATTTTCATTGACCTTATGAAAGTTTTTCGGATAATTCGGATAGGGTGATTGTCCGGCATTTCCTCTGACCCAATACGGCAATCCGGTATTTTTCTGCTGCCTGGCAACTCGGCCATTCTTGAAATCCAAGGTATAACTGTGCCAGCGAGAAAAAATTCCGTCCCATCCCAGAAGCCAATGTCTTTGCGGAAAGAAATCACAATTCCATTGATCCGCAGACATTACGGATTGATTTTTCGCTACTTCCTGAGCATTACGGAAAGAATGAGAAAAATTTTTGCTTCGCGGCACTGCAATGTCAAACCGGTTTCTGCTCCAGCGGCTGCGGAAGGCATGTTTTTCCAGATGTGCCGCAACTTCAGCTTTGGTCATGCCAATATAATTATATTCAGGAATTCCACCGCACCCAACGAGGAAAACGATCATCAAACTGCACAGAATACTGCAAATCTGGATTTTTTTCATATTCATTCCTCCAACCTCAAATCAACCATCTCACAGGCAATATACCATCTCCCTCAGGCGTTTACAACTGCGAAAGGAAAATTTTTTGCGTTAAACAGGCGTGGATTATGGAAATTTCAGGTTGAATCAAAATATCAGATGATTTTGGGCTAAAAATGCCGCTTGATGAATGCTCTGCCGCAATGAGTTTTGAGATAAAAGAAATTAAGCGGCAAAGCCGCGCTGTAAGGTAACACATCCTCCCGCCGAAAGGCGGCAACTTCACAAGCGGAGCGGCTTCACAAGTGCAATGAAGCGACAGCGTAATGAAACGACTTCACAAGCAAGGCTTCCTGGAATCGGTGAAGATGTGAAGAAAAACTTCGTTTTTGAGTGAAGAGCTTTTGCGATTGCCGCTGATGCGGCAAGACGCAAAAGGCGTGAAGAGAAGCCTTGCGGCTTCGTTCACCATTTTTGCCTTTCGGCAAAAATGGTGGAGCAACAGCGGATCACTTTTTCAGAGTACACTCCGGTTCAGTGGCGATATATTCGGCGGCGCTGCCGCCCAGATGGAATGCGAAGTCATCGACGGGTGCGACGTACAGTTTCCAGACTTTATCCCGGAATTGCGGAGCGACGGGGATATTGATTTTCTCTGATTTGGAGAAGTTGCCGTTGCGTTCAAAAACGACTTTGCCGGACGGATCGGTAATAATGACTTGTGCGGGTTCGGTTTTGCCGCCGTCCTGGGCGCAGAAGTAGAATGACTCCCCGTTGCTGACATGGAAGTAGCAATCGACGTTCCGGTTGGTGCCGGAGGCATGGAAAGGTTCGTTTTCCGTAGCCATAAAGCCGTAGCTTTGCGGGGTGAGCATTTGGACAAAGAAGAAACTGGATTTGAGCCGCACGAAGTAAACTCCCGGTTCCGGAACATTTATCGTCACGGTCTGTTTTTCACCGGAATCAAAATTGCCTTTGCCCCGGTTGAGTTCCTGCATATTGCGGTCAAACAGCGTCCATTCGTAGGTTTTGGTTTTGAATACCGGAGTATTCACGCCGATGATCCGGAACGAAATTTTGCGGTCACTGCCGACATAACAGACCATGCCGCCGTCGTCCCGCATCCGGTTGGATCTGCCGGAAACTTTGCCGCCATTGACGACCGGTTTCAAATCTGCAACATAATTGCGCAGTTTGAATTCCACCGGCACGGCGGCATCGGCAACGTCGGAGTAGTGAGTGAGGATCCGGCAGGGATAAACTTTATCAACCGGCGGCAGTACCGCTTTGAATTGAAGTTTGACGACCTGCGGTTCATTGGGTTTCAAAGTGAATTCTTTGACCGGCAGCAGTTCCACGCCCTCCGGCAGTTCTGCTGAAATACGGATTTTCTGCGCCTGGGCAGAGCAGTTGGTCAGCGTGATATTCTGGGTGAAGCCGTTGACACCGGAAAATTTCCGCACGATCGCATCCCGGAGCATCACATCGACCCGCAGTCCCTCGCCGGCTTCCAGATATTCCAACGCCGTCCGGGTCACTTTTTCGCCGCGGAATCCCAGGGTTTCGGTGTAAAGCACCCGGAGCAGATGGGGGGTACACTCTCTGGTGTTGACCGTTAGATAAAAGCCGCCGTCACGTTCAGCGATATCCAGCTGTTTACGGCGGTGTGTATTGAGCAGTGAGACCGAACCTTTGACCGCACCGGCAAATTTGACCAATTGCGGCACGCCCGGCACAAGCAGATCGCTCTCCATTTGCGGGACGATAAACATTCCGGTCAGGACAAATGCGGCGGCATTGCCCAGTTCCAGAGCGTATTCGCCCTGCAAACGCTGTTCCCGGGGCAATTCATCGCCGCCGGCAAGCAGTGCCGTGCCGTTTGCCGCCGCCTGCCGGGAAAGTTCCGCAAGAGCTTTGTATGTTCCGGCGACCGGGGCAGTACCGGCAGGCGGGATATAGCCGAAAACGAAGTATTCGCCCGGCGCAAGTTCCAGTTTGCCCTTTCCGGTGCGGATGTTGCCTTTACTGACCGCATAAATGACAGTTCCGTCCGGCGCAGTCAGCGTCCCGGCGGATTTCACATTCAAAATCATCGAAACAATGCCGTGAACCGCACGCACCTGCGCTTTATAATTTTTGCCGGAAAAATTCCAGCCGGTCGGATTGAGCAGATAAAAAGTACGGTATTTTTCATGCCGCGGGCCGCCGACACCGTAATTGACCCAATCCCGGCGGATGCAGGTGACCGGCTTGAATGTCAGCGGGGAGATGATCCGGACTTTGCCGTTTCCACTTTGTTCAGCGAGTACCTCTTCGCCGCCGAGCATGGAGCCGGTATCGTTGACCACTGCCGGGAAGTTGCCGTCTTTGTCCGGCACGGCGAAACTGGCGGATACCGGCAGCAGCGGGGTGATTTCAGGCGGCGTATCATCCCGCAGTTCAATGACCATGGCCTGATCGGCGTTGAACGCCAGATCCAGCACTTTATTATCGCTGATATTGCCCAGTTTTTTCACCGGCAGCGGCCAGCTGCGCCACAAAATATTTCCGGCATTGGCGGGGAGTCTGTCCGGAGCAAACTGCAGTTTGAGCTGCTGTGCTTTACCGGAAATATTGACCATCGTGACTCCGATGCTGTTATCTGATGCCTGCCACGCACTGGTCAACACGGCAGGACCTTTCCACAAACTGAATTGGGAAATACATTTTTCCGCCGGTTCAGCGACCTGATGGGAAGATGCGGCGGCGGCGATGGCGGATTTTCCGGCGAATTTCAGATCCGGCACCTGCGCCACTTCCAGACCGCGGCCCCGGTTGAGAAACTTGGCGGCGGCACGGTGGCGGGCATGGATGATTTCCCGGTTGAACCGGTCAGTCACCCTGCTTTCACGGAAGTAACTGCCCATCATGCAGGGCTGGATCCCCGCCTGCCAGCTCAAACCCATCTGCCAGCGGATCATGTCAGCAGGCATAGTGCTGCGGACGTCACTGCCGTAAGCAATGGCGTAATCGTGGTAAACATAGGCGAAAAACGGGAAAAATTCCTTGCCGATGTCCCCCGTCCACGCATAACGGGTGATGTCAAGGATCAAATATGCGTCGATCAGGTCGATGTAGCCCTCGGTAAATCCTTCGGTGGTCAGAGAGAGGTGTTTTTCCAGTTTACTCTGCCGTTTGCGGATATCCTGCAGCATTTTGCGGTTGCCGGCGGCCCAGTAATTGCCGCCGCCGATGGTTTTAAGCACCGGGTCGTAACAGAGTTTGCCGCCGCAGGCGAGGACGTCCATGTACTGACTGTCGGTCTGCCACTGCCCCTGAAGTTTGATGGTCAGGTCGGCGTATTCTTTGCGCCACAGCGGCGAAGCCGGATTCATCCAGGCATTGTTGGCTTCGGCGATGGGCCAGAGGTAAGGCGCACCGTGGCGGTCACGGGTGGCGGCGGCAGCCATATTTTTGCGCTTGTAACTGGGAATATCCTGATCCCACATGCAGGCGCAGACGTAGGGGGCGGTCACGATCCCGAGCTGGCGCAGTGTCCGCACACCGGTCTCAAACTCTGCCAGCAGCGGGTGGTAATCCAGATTGTTGTGGTCAAATTTGACCGAAGTATAACGCGGCCAGTGGATCGCCGTCGGAGCCCGGAAAAATTTCCACATCCGGAGCGTATCAGGCAGTACCCGGTTGGCGCCGTGGTAATGTTTGCCCCAGTAGGCAAGGTTTTTGATTTTGGACGAAATGGGGTTGGCAGGGTCATCAAGTTTTCCCAGCCGCAGGGCATGGTGATCTTTGACGATATCGCGGTAGACGGCGGCGGCTTTTCCCACGCCGCCGGAGAAAGTGCCGATTTTCACTTTATAAGGCATTTTATAGCTGAATCTGCCGTTCATTTTCGCTTTGACCGCCGGCCAGCCGGGCAGTGCCGGATAGTGGGAAGTGCGGATGTCAAACGTGCCGGGAAGTTGAGGATTTTTGTCGATCCGCAGCTCTTTGTAGAAGTTTTTTTCATCATCGCACGCCAGAATGAAACCGGTTTCGTCAGCGGCAGTCCCCCGCAGATAACCGGTGATTTCAGTGCCGTCCGCCGCCGTGGGGGCAACGGCAGTGTCACTGCCGAAAAATGCGACCATCTGCATCGACCACGAACCGGGATGGTGCAGATACGAACTGCGCTGGCGGCCCTTGCCGGGATTCCGGATGAGCTGACCGTAATAATAGGGGACGATCAGGTAATCGTCCTGAAAAGATCTGATGCCGCCGCAGACGGGGAAGACGACATTATCCACCCACGGTGCCTTCCTGCCGGCAGTGGTGATGGCAAAATCCGCCTCTGCCAGCGCTCCGGAATCGGGGAGAAAGAATTTCATTTCTGCAGTGACCGGATTTTTGCCCTTCAGTTTCCAGTTGGCAGTGAGCAGTTGACCGCCGGAAACCCGTGACAAGCGGGTTTTCACCGCCGCCGGAGCTGCAATGGCAACTGTGTTTTCCCCGGTCAGCAGTTCCGCCTGCCACAACGGGGCCGAAGCGGCGAAAACAATGCTTTTGCCGGTCTCTTTATTGCGGATCTCCCGCAGTGAACAGCCATTATCCGGGTCAAAAACAAAGGCAGTAAATTTGTTTTCGACAGTCAAATCTGCCGCTGTCAACAGTGAAGCGGTCACCACCGCCAATGCTGCAAATAACTTTTTCATACGCTGTAACTCCTTGTGTTGCCAAATTAAAACATTTCACGTTTCCGGGCATACTATACTTAAGAAAAAGAACTTTTTCAAGATTTTTTTACCATAAAAATATGTGTATTCTTGGCAAAAATACAGTAAAAAGTTGCAATTGACCGGTAAAAACATATCGTTTTTGCTCCGGCTTGTGGTAAAAAAATTTCAGCCGGCGCCCCGCAGAGTGCGGAAGTTTTCAGCCGGAAAGAGGTTGATTTTTCTGCTTGAAGTGCTATATTTTCTTTTCGCATTTCAGGGAAAAGGACGGCAGCGATGGAAAAATGGAAAAAAATTCTGGCGGCATCGGTAAGTGATGTTGCTGAAATAGCCACACGTTTCGGCTTGCCGCCGGGATCTTTGCAGCAGGTCAATGAGATTTTTCCCTGCCGGATCCCCCGCCGCTGGCTGCAAAAAATCACCGCCCCCGGCGATCCGCTGTTCCGGCAATGTGTCCCGGATCCGGCAGAAGCTGCCGGCGGCAGGGACTTGCTGGATGATCCGCTGGGCGAAGTCCGCTTCAAAAAAAGTGAACTCATCGTCCAAAAATACCCTGACCGGTGCCTGTTTCTGGTCTCCGGCGAGTGTGCCATGTACTGCCGTTTCTGCACCCGCAAAAGGAAGTTCCGCCAGCCGTTTATCATCAAACGCTCCGACATAGATGCGGGACTTGAGTATATTCAAACTCATACCGGACTGCGGGATGTGCTGATTTCCGGCGGCGATCCGTTTTTGCTGGATGATGACCAGATCGAATACATCCTGCGCGGCGTCCGGCAGGCGTCTCATGTCAAAATCATCCGGATCGGCACCCGTACTCCGGGGGTGTTGCCGGAAAGGATCACCGTCAAGCTGGTCAATATGTTGAAAAAATATCAGCCGCTTTATTTGAATATCCACTTTAACCACCCGGACGAACTGGATGAAATCACTTGCCGGGCGCTGAAACGTCTGGCAGATGCCGGGATCGTGCTGGGCAGTCAAACCGTGCTGCTCAAAGGGGTCAATGACTCGCCGGAAGTGATGAAAAAATTGATGTGGAAACTGCTGGAAAACCGGGTGCGTCCCTATTATATTTTCCAATGCGACCTGATTTACGGCGCAGAACACTTCCGCACCCCGCTGGCGCAGGGGGTGAAAATCATGGAATCCCTGCGCGGCTGGTGTTCCGGGATGGCAAATCCGCATTTTGTCATCGACCTGCCCGGCGGCGGCGGCAAAGTGCCGGTCACTCCGGAATATCTGCTTGACCGCACTGGCGATTGCCTGACTTACCGCAACTACTGCGGCGAAACGTATCACTATTGCGACGTGCCGGACGATCCTGCGGAACTGCCGCCGCAACACCCCCGGTAAAGCAAATATTCAGGCGCAGGAAACCAAGCGTTCAGAAACAGTGCGTTTCCTGCCGGAAATCATTTGGCGGCGGCGAGCAGCCGCAGGTATTCCTGTTCGAGGATATCGCTCATTTTGCGCCAATCGAATTTTTCCAGCACCATTTTTTTACCGGCTGCCCCCATGGCGGCGGCACGTTCCGGGTCGTTGAGCAACTGCAACGCTTTTTCCGCCACGGCATCGACATCTTCGGCGGCGGTGAGACAGCCGGTTTCGCCCTCAAAAATCACTTCCGGCGTGCCGTCCAGCGCAAACCCGATCGCCGGGATCCCGCTGGCAAGCGCCTGCACCACCGCCCGCGGCAGACCTTCATGCAGTGACAGATGCCAGAGCATATCCGCCTGCGCCAGATAGCGGCAGACTTCACCGGGCGGGATCAGACCGGCAAAATGAAAATGGTCTGCGATCCCTTTGGCACGCAGATCCGCCTGCAGCTGATCGTACATCGGACCGTCACCGATAAACAGAAAATGCGCTGCCGGATACGACTGCAACACTTTTTCCGCCGCCGGGATCACATATTCATAGCCTTTTTGCTGAAACAACCGTGCCACGGTGGCAATGACTCTGGCATTTTCAGGGATGCCGAGCCGGTTCCGCAATTCGTGATCCCGCACTGAATTGGCAAAATCCGCCGTTTCCATGCCGCTGTAAACGACCGCATATTTCTCCGCCGGAGCGACGTTGGCGGCAACGCACTGGTCGATCATCGCCTGCGCCACGGCGTAGATCCGGTCACATTTCCCGGCGGCGAGCGTTTCCAGCAGGATAAAAAGACGGTTTTTAAGTTTGCCCTGATACGGATGAAATGCCTGACCGTGAACGGTATGCACCACCACCGGCACTCCGGCGGCACGGGCGGCGTAACGGCCGATGATCCCGGCTTTGGAACTGTGGGTATGCACTACGTCAAATTTGTTTTCCTGAAAGAATTTTTTCAATCTGATATACGCCATCAGGTCGTGCCACGGCGAAATTTCCCGCACCAGATCGGGGAATTCCACCACCGGAAAGGTGCCGTACTCGGCGTTTTCCAGCAATTTGCCCTCCCTGCCGGGGGAATATCCGGTGGCAAGGGTGACGTCATGACCTTTTTCCAGATGCCCCCGGATGGTCAGCATGGTATTTTCCTGCGCTCCGCCGACGATCAGCCGGGTGATAACATGACAGATTTTCATAATTTTATCCTGTTTTTTTGCCGCTTACCGGCGATATGCCCATTCAATAAGTTCCCGGCAGAAAATATCCCGTTCTCTGCTGCTCTGAAAACCGGTCACACACCCGATGACCGTCCGGTCGCCGCGCTCCACGCCAAATGCCAGACAGAACCCGGCGGCTTTGGTGTAGCCGGTTTTGAATCCGAATACCCCGTCCACCGGCACGTCCCCTTTTTTGGGGTTGATCAGGCGGTTGGTGGCAGAAACTCTGCCGATATACTGCACATGCGCCACCGGCGAACTGCAAATTTTGATAACTTTGCTGTAACCCATCAGCAATTCGCATATATGGCAGATGTCCGCCGCTGAAGCCCGGGAATTCACCCGTTTTTTACCTTGCGGCAAACCGTTGGGGCTGTTAAAGTTAGTGCTGTCCATACCCAATTCTCTGGCCCGGGTATTCATCCGGGCGGCAAATCTGACGGGATCGCCGTTTGCCAGAGCCTCGGCGAGGACGACCGCCGCACCGTTATTGCTGGCGATCAGCATCGCCTGCATCAGACCGCCCACGGGGATTTTCACACTGTCCCGGCCGGGGACTTTGATCGCAGACGGATATGCGGTCAGCATCGTTGACCATTTGAAATTCGGGTCTTTATCCAGCTGTTCCATGACCAGCAATGCGGTCATCAGCTTGGTCAGCGAAGCCACCGGGACGGCACGGTTCGGGTATTTCGACCACAGCACCCGGCGGGAGTTCAGATCAATAAGGATACCGCTGCGCCCTTTGCCCTGTTTGAAGCGTTTTTCCAGAGCCTGCGGCAGATTCTGCTGCCGGTCATAAATCCACGGTTCGACGGTGGCGGGTTTGACCGGTTGCGGGGGCGGCTCCACCGGCGGCGGAGGCGGCGGGGGCGGGGTGACATTTTCCGGCGGCGGAGTATCAACTTTTGTTTCAGGCGTGCTGCATGAACCTGACAGCAGCAGACAGTGGATGAGGATGATCGCCACGACCATTCCCGCCCAGATGATGATTTGTTTCCGGGTTATTTTTTTGAAATTGAATTCATTTTTCTGTTCCATGACCTGTTTACCGCACTTTTTCGTATTGGATGATATCGTATGGGGAATATATCACTTTTGCCGGGGAAATACAAGTCTGCGCCGGGGAAAAACCTTGATTTCCTGCTCCGGCATGGTATATTACAGCAGCAGACAGATTATTGAGGGAGAAAAATGCAATATCCTGAAGCCGTAGAAGAATTGATCGAGTATTTCCGTCAGCTGCCCGGTGTCGGCAGACGCGGGGCGGAGCGTTTGGCGCTGGCACTGCTGGATTGGGAAGCGGATAAACAGCGCCTGTTCGGTCTGGCAGTGGCGAAATTACCGGAGCGCATCGGCAATTGTCCGGAATGCGGCGCCATCGCTCCGGCAGGTGAAGTGTGTGCGATTTGCTCCGACAGCCGCCGGGACGGGACCCTTTTGTGCGTAGTGGAAAATATGCCGCAGCTTTTCGCCGTGGAAAAAGGCAACTCCTACCGGGGCAAATACCTCGTGCTGGGCGGCAGATTGTCCCCGCTGGACGGCGAAGACGGCTCGTCACTCAATCTGGAACTGCTCCGCAAACGGGCTTCCGGCGGCGAAGTCAAAGAGATCATCCTCGCTTTAAGTCCCGATGTCGAGGGCAGAGCCACCGCCGCATATCTGGCAGAATTACTCGCCGATGCGCCGGTCAAATTGACCCGCCCTGCCCTGGGACTGCCCGCCGGCAGCAATCTTTCATTTGCCGACAGCGCCACGATCTCAGCGGCATTTTCCGGCAGAACTGATTTGAAATAAATACGGCGTCAGCCGACGATGACCCGTTCCTCCGGATAGCGCAGTGCGCCGGGTTTTTCTCTGCCGACAAAAAACAGTATGATCGACAGCGGGCCCACCCTGCCGGCAAACATCAGCAGTCCGATGATGACTTTGCCGCCGGATGAGAGCAGCGAAGTGGCACTGTTCAACGTCAAGCCTGTACCGCTTAACGCCGATACCGCTTCAAAAATACACTGCTGTTCGTCCAATTGCGGGGCAAATACATTCAACAACAGCGCCCCCAATACCGAAATCAGCAGAAATATCACGATGATCGTGAAACTGCGCAATACACAGCGCCATGCCACACTGCGTTTAAACATGATGACTTCGGCATCGCCTTTGAATGAACTTATCAATGCCGCAAACGCCACCGCCACGGTACTGGTTTTGATCCCGCCTGCCGCCGATCCCGGAGAACCGCCGATCAACATCAATATCATAATGACCGTCACCGCCGCCGGAGGCATCGAACCCACCGGCACTGAAGCATATCCGGTCGTCCGTGCCGTTGCCGACATATACAGCGCATCAAAAAATTCCATCGTTTCCGCCCCCGGAGCCAAACTGAGCAGATAAAGTATCACCATACCGGAAATCAGCAGCACTGCGCTCGTGGTCAATACGATCCGGGAGTGCAGCCGGATGCGGTGTTCTTTTTTATTGAATTTCTGGAGCAGATCGTAAATCACATAGACCCCGATGCCGCCCAATTCGATCAGCCCGATCGACACCGCCTGCACATAACGGCCCGTATCGGCAATATCACCTGCCAGCGGCCCCATGCCGGAGTTGCAGAAACTGCCCACGGAATAAAACAGCGCATACCACAGCGACTCTGCCAAACCGAATCCGCCCCAGATAAAACCGGGCAGCATCAGCACAAATCCTGCCGCCTCAGAAATCAGCGTATAGGTGGCGATCGTGCGCAGCAGAGATTCCGTACAGCCCAGCGAAAACCGGTCGTTCAGATTATACATCACCAGCGTGTCGCTGAAAGACAATCCCCGCCCCAGCATCAGCAATATGATCGCACTCAACGCCAGAATACCGAAACACCCCAGCTGGATCAGCACCAGAATTATCAATTGCCCGAAAAAATTGAATTCATGCAGCGGCACGACTGCCAGACCATTCAGACACACGGCACTGCAGGCGGTAAAAGCCGCATCCAGCACCGATAATCTGCCGCCATTACGCAGCAATCCGGGCAGCAGCAATAATAAAGTGCCGCCCAGAATCAGTCCGGCAAACGATAACGGCAGTTGACCTTTTTTCAACAGATTCAGCCGCATATATGGTTGACCTCACCAGGCTTCGGTAATATTGGAAACAATGGTTTTAGAAGCGTCAAACATCGCCTGACGCATCCCGTTCAACCGGGAACTTTCCAGATCCGGCCCGGTGACAAACTCTGCCGAACCGGTCACTGAACGCTCTTTGATCAGCGGTTTGCCCCGGCCCGGGATGATCACGGAATAATTCACTTTTACCCGGCAGCGCCACTCATTGGGCTGATAATCGTCATCGTCGTTGCTGCTCCAGCTGACTTCGCTGATGGTGACCTCTTTGACACTGGCGTAAACGATGCAGTCCGCCTGAGTTGCGGAAACCAGTTTCATCGTCCCGTCAGTGGTAAAACACTCGCTCAACAAGTTCCGCATCTGGGCGGCGGCATTGTAACTGAGCGTTTCATTGGCGACCGGAGCCACCGCCACTGTTTTCAACTGGGGATGACCGATGGGACCGACGGAATATCCGCAGCCGCCCAATACCACGGCGGCGATCAAAGCTGCCACACTGCTGATAACTGCTCTCATTTTGACTTCTCCTGAAGCAATTCACCTTTCAAATCCGGCACCGGCAGCAGGTAATGGTTGCGCTCATCCTGCGGGGAGATCAACACCAGTTCCGCCTCCTGCGGGATGGAATAACTGCGCAATTCCGGCATCCGCGGTTCCGGGCGGGCGGGGAAGTTGCCGGGCAGATAATTTTCAGACAGCTCCGTCAATTTTTTCTCCGCTTCCGGTGCGCTGGCACTGTCCGGGAATTTGCTCATCACCCGTGCCAGATAACGTTCAGACGCCTCACTGCGGCCGTTTTTGCGGTAATATTCGGCGATTTCGCACAAACGCACCGCCTGAATATCCCTGGCCTGGGCGATTTTATTTTTGGCAAATGCCTGCTCATCCGGCGACGCATCCGGATACAAGCGGCAGAATTCCCGGAACTCCGCCACGGCTTCATTGACCAGCCGGCTGTCGCCGTCGCCGCGTTTGGACAACTCAAACAGCCCGTTTGCCAGTGCCAGCCGGGCGTATTTGCTCTCCGGTGACTTGGGATGATTCTGCAGAATTTTACGCAATTCGACCAGCGACTGGGCGGTTCTGCCGTCAAATTCATAATACAGCGCCAGATTCATGTGCGCCCGTGATGCTTCCGGCGCAAACGGCGCCCGTTTCAATGCCGCACTGTAAACTTCCACGGTGCGGTCGGCGTCTTTCAGCCACGGGATCCACCGCAGCGACCAGAATGACGGTTCGCGCGTGCCGGTGCGGAACAGCTCGCCGATCTCAAATTCCCGCCGGATCAGCGCATTGCAGTCAGCGTATTCCGGATAGCGCTCCAGCAATTTCTCGATCGCCAGAAATTCCCGGTAATAAAGCTCGCACATCCGGTACGCCCCGATCTGGGCAAGCAGACTGTTCGCCCGCACGACCGGAGTTTTCGCCAGAAAAAAACTTTCCTGAAACTTCTCTGCGGCATCGTAATACTGCCCGTCAAGATACAATTTGCGTCCGGCACTGTACGCCTGTTCAGCTTCGCCGTCGGCAAACACTGCCAGAGAACAGCTCAATAACGCAGTCAACAAGAGAATTTTTGCGGCTTTGATCATATTTCTCACATCAATTTCAATCCCGGCAGATCCTGAATGTCGATGATCCCGGCGACTTTGCCCGTCTCATCGACGACGACCAGATCGTCAATACGCCGTTTTTCCACCAGTTTAATGACCTCCACGACCTGCGCTTCGGCACGGACATTGACCGGATCCGGGGTCATGAACAAACTTACCGGCTTGGTCAGCACCAGATCGTCTTTGGCGGCACTGCGCCGGAAATCGCCGTCCGTGAATATACCCAGCAATTTCATGTCAGCATCTGCGATCACCGCCGCCCCGCTGCGGGCATGGCTCATAGCGTAAAGCGTCTCCCGCACCGTGGCATCCGGAGAAACCACTGCGGCATCGGCGGCTTTGCGCATGACATCACAGGCTTTCATCGTCACCATGCGCCCGATCGCCCCGCCGGGGTGACGGCGGCCGTAATCGGACTTGGTGAATCCATGCCGGTCAAGCAGCACCATCGCCAACGCATCACCCAGCACCAGCAGTGCCGAAGTAGTGGTCGTCGGCGCCAGATTGAAAGGACACGCTTCGCGCGGCACCGGCATTTCCAGTACGAAATCGCTCATCTGACCGAGCGAAGATTCCCGGTTGCCGGTGATCGCCGCCAGTTCCACGCCCAACCGTTTGGCAGGGGTCAAAACCACCAGCAATTCCTCCGTTTCACCGCTGTAACTCAAAGCGATGAGCAAGTCATTTTTCTGCAACAAGCCGAGATCACCGTGACGCGCCTCCACCGGGTGCATGAATACCGCCGGATTGCCGACACTGGAAAGTGTAGCGGCGATCTTTTTGCCGATATAGCCGGATTTACCGACGCCGGTCAGCACGATCTTGCCGCCGGCATCCACTGCCGCCGCACACCGGTCGACCAGACCGACAAAGCTCTCGTCCAATTCATCCCGCAACGCCGCAATGCCTTCAAGTTCAATATCAAAGACCTCTTTTGCCAGCGTCAACGCATCACGTTTTTCACTCATTTATCATCTCCCGGCGCACCGCATCTCACAAGCGGCACGCACTGATCTCCATGGTAATAATACCTCTGCCGCCGATCCGGTACAGCTCATCCATGACCGCATTGCACTCTTTGCGTTTGACCATGGATTTGACGGCGACCCAGCCGTCATTGGCAAGCGGAGCGATCGTGGGCGCCTCGATCCCCGGCGTGATCCGGCAGGCTTCATCCAGACGGTCACGGGGAATATCGTACTCGACCATCACATATTCGGCGGCACGCATGATACCGCGCAACCGGGCGATCAGCTGAATAACTTCAGGCAGTTCGGCGCTCTTTTCGCTTCTGCCGATGACCACAGCTTCGCTGTTCAGCATCGGTTCACCGAGGATCTCCAGACCGGCTTCACGCAGTGTCGCACCGGAAGAGACCACATCGGCGATCGCATCCGCCACGCCCAGCGCAATGGAAATTTCCACCGCACCGTCAAGTTTGACGATCCGGCAATTCAAATTCCGTTTGTCCAATTCCTGTTTGAGCAGCGCCGGATAACTGGTGGCAATGCGCAAACCGTCAAGTTTTTCCTGGGAAAGTTTCTGCTCTTTCGGCGCCGCAAAACAGAATCTGGAGCCGCCGAAACCGAGTTTGAACAGCGTTGCCACATCTGCCCCGCTGTCCAGCGCCAGATCAATACCGGTGATACCGACATCGACGATGCCGCTGCCGACATAAAGGGCGATGTCACGCGGACGCAGAAAGACGAAATCGATTTTGTTTTCCGCATCTTTGACCACCAGTTCCCTGCCGGAACGGGTGCAGCGGTATCCGGCTTTGCGGAGCAGATCGACCGCACCTTCAGAAAGCGACCCTTTATTGGGGATCGCAATTTTCAAATTTCCGCTGAAATCGTTCATAAGACTTTGTAAATATCCTCAAGTTCGATTTTACGGTCAATCATCATCACCTGCAAATGATAGATCAGCTGACTGATCTCCTCTGCGGTGCGTTCTTTGCCCTCATACTCCGAGGCGATCCAGACTTCGCCGGCCTCCTCCACGATCTTTTTGCCGATGAAATGGGTACCGCGTGCCAATTCTTTGACCGTCCCGGAATCGGGATCGCTGGCGGCGGCTTTGGCTTTCAGTTCGGCAAACAACTCTTCAAACGTTTTCATTTTTCTCTCTACCTGACAATATATTTCCGGCACTCTGCCGGGCTCTGACCATAATATAGCCCCGTGCCGGGAGAAATGCAATTGATTTTCCCGGCACGTTCCCGCAGATTACGGTTCGCGGGCAGTTTCATCCAGCGCTTTGATCAGCGGATAGATGATGTATTCGATGATCCGGCGTCTGCCGGTTTTGATCTCGACCTCGACTTCCATGCCGGGGATCAACCGGAAATTATCCGGCAGATTGCGGAGCGTTTCCGTGCCGCCGAGCGTGACCCGGGTACGGTAAAATGATCCGCTGCGCGGGGCGCCGGTTTCCGGATCGACACCGGCTCCGGTGGAGCTGACGACGGTATCTTCGGAAATCTGCCGCACGGTGCCGTTCAAAGTGCCGTATTTCTGGAACGGATAAGCGGAAAGTTTGACCCGGGATTCGGCGCCGACGGTGACTTTGCCGCGGTTGCGCGGTTCGACCATGGCTTCGACTTCCATATTGCCGTCCAGCGGGACGAGGGTGATGATCGCTTCGGCTTCACCGACGGCGGAACCTTCGGGGAAAGGTGCGATCTCATGGACGACCGCTTTGCTCGGCGCCCGCAGTTCCACAAAGCTCAACTGGGTTTTTGCCTGCGCCAGCTGTTTGCGGTTGCGGTCAAGTTCCCGGCCGGTAGCGATCATGTTTTCAGAAATGGAGTTGTGCCACTCGTGGATGAAACTGTCTTTCTGGGAGATGATGCTCTGTCTCTGGTGTGAAAGTTCATCCAGATTGTTTTTGTAGGTGTCACGGTTGCCCTCCAGCTCGATACGCTGCACCTGAACATTCCACAAATCTTTGACCGGCACGGCTTTTTTGCTGGCAAGTCCCTCGTACATTTTTTCCATTTTGCGCACTGTTTTGAGCTGTTCCTCAATGGTGGCGATGCTGTCTTTTTTCGTGACCAGCGAAGCGTCGAGCTGCTTGATCGCCTCTTCAAAATACTTCATCCGGGATTCGAAGTAATTGCGGCGCTGTTTGAAAATATTCAGCTCTTCAACGGTTTCAAGTGTCAACTCCGCCGGCTGATAGATTTTGCCGCCGTTTTCCGCCATGAAACGGTTGAATTTAGCTTCCAGCACCCGGATCTCCTGCTTGATGCGATCGACTTCGGCGCCGTTGATGGTCGGGTCAAAGGTGATGAGCAGATCATCTTTTTCCACGATGTCACCGACCCGGACGTGGATCTTTTTAACGATCGACGATTCGCGCGGTTTCATCACGATATTCTGCTTGTCAGAGGTGATTTTGCCGTTGGCTTTGACCACGACGTCAACTTTGCCCAGCGAGGCCCAGAGGATCGCGCCGAGGAAAAATATCAGCGAAAAAATCACGCTGTAACGCGCCCACAACGGCAGTTTTTCGTTTTTGATCTCAATGGCATCCGGCAGAAATTCCACTGCTTCTGCGGTGATTTTGCGTTCAGGAGTTTTCATATTGCTCAATCCTCCACTTCCATTTGCTGACGCCAGAAGTTCCGGTACACGCCCGGCTGCGCCAGAAGTTCTTTGTGAGTACCCAGCGAAGTCATTTCGCCGTTTTCAAGTGTCAGGATCTGATCGGCGCCGCTGATGATGCTCAAGCGGTGGGACACGATAATGACGGTACGGTCTTTGGCGATCGCTTTGAGGTTGTCACGGATCAGCTGTTCGCTTTCCGGGTCAAGCGCACTGGTGGCTTCGTCAAAGATCAAAATCGGCGGATTGGTCAGCAATGCCCGGGCGATCGCCAGACGCTGCCGCTGACCGCCGGAGAGGTTGACGGCGTTTTCCTCCAGCATGGTATCGTAACCGCGGGTGGTTTTCTGGATGAATTCATCCGCGCCGGCGAGTTTCGCCGCATAAATGATCTCCTCCAGCGCCGCATTGCGTTTGGTCATGGAGATATTGTCACGGATGGAGCCGCTGAAAAAGTAGTTGTCCTGCAGCACCACACCGATACTGGAACGCAGGTGGGATTTGTCGATCTCACGAATGTCCACGCCGTCGATTTTGACCACGCCCTGCTGGACGTTGTACATGCCCTGCAGCAGTTTGGTCAATGTGGATTTACCTGAACCGGAACGGCCGACGATACCGATGGTGCTGCCGGCGGGGATTTTCAGCGAGAAGTTTTTAATGACCTGCGGCAGGTCGGGACGGTACTGGAAGCCGATGCCCTCAAAGGAAACTTCGCCTTTGAAGCGGTTGCGGATGCCGCCGCCGGCGGGTTCTTCGGGGGTATTCATGACCACACCGAGCATTTTGACCGAAAGGGCGATCTGCTGGTATTCGTGGATAAGTCCGACCATCCGCACCAGCGGCCCGGTGACTCTGCCGGCAAGCATCTGGAATGCGATCAATGCACCGACGGTGAGGTTGCCCTCAAAGACCATCAGCGCCCCCGCCCAGATGATCGCCACGGTCATCAGCATTTCCAACACCTGACTGATGCTTTTGGCGGTCATGGAAATTTTGCCGACCCGGAAGTAGGATTTGATCGCATAGGCGGTGGTATCGTCCCAATGTTTCTCCTCCACCGGCTCCAGCGCCAGAGATTTGACGGTACGGATACCGTGGATCGACTCCACGAGCATACTCTGACGTTTACCCTCGGCCTGATACAATTCGTTGAGGCGGGTCTGGAAAGGTTTGATCAATGTAGCGATCACCAGTGCCATCAATGCGCTGAATCCCAGCACGATCAATGTCAGAGACACGCTGTAAAAGAGCAGGAACGGGATAAAGATGCAGAGGGCAAAAATATCCAGCAGCGTGAAAAACAGATTGCCGGAAAGGAAGCCCCGGATCTTTTCGGTCTGCTGCATGTGTTTGAGCAGCACCCCGGCGGGGATCTTCTCAAAAAAGTCGATCGGCAGCCGCATCATGTGGCGGAAAGTTTTCATCGCCGTGGCAATGTCGATCTTGTTGGTGGCAAAGAGCAGGAAATAATTTCGCACATACTCTAAAAATCCGTTGAAAAGAATGGCGAAAAATATACCGATACCGATGACGTTCAGCGTGTTGTACGCCTGATTCACCAGCACTTTATCCACGACGATCTGGAAAAACAGCGGCACGACCAGCGACAGCGCCGTGATCATACAGACGGTCAGAGCGATCTGGATGAAAATATTTTTGAGTTTCAGAAATTCGGGGATGAACCAGCGCAGACCGAACGGCTGGGCCTCGTCTGAAAGCCGGTAAGTACGTTTCAACAGCACAAACTGGTCGCTCATCGTCTCATTGAACTGCGCCTCGGTCATGAATGAGAACGGCGAACCGTGATCGCCGGGATGGGCGGGGTCGATGACCGCCAGCGTGGGCGGCTCTTCCTGTGACATCCGTTTGACTCCGGCGACGACGAGATATTTGTTGTTTTTCTTGACCCCGATGAAAGGGAACGCCTGCCCCATATTGAGCATTTTTTCCCAATTGAGTTTTTTGCGGCCGGTTTTGAAGCCGTAGGATTGGGCGATGTCGATCAATGTCGGCAGATTCGGCTCATCGGCACCGATGGCGTAGTCGTGCATCACCTGACGCATATCCATCCGCACCTGATGGTGGCGGGCGATGGTGGTCAGACAGAAAACGCCGCTTTGCGCCTCGGAATCGACTTCACGCAGCCGGACGAAATAGATGATATTGCCGTCGGTGCGCTCCAGCAGTTCTTTGGTTTTATAAGCGATCGGTTTGCCGCCGTTGTTGACCGAGGGGTCCAGACAGGCGACAGCTTCCTGGGCGAAGTGATCCGTCCGGAGGACGAGAACCCAGTTGTTATTTTTCATTTTGAGCAGAGCTGCTCCGGTGCGTTCCCGGCAACCTTCCGCATCGCGGGGGTCGACCATTTCCGGACCGAGGTCAAAATTTTCCGCCAGAGCAAAAAGAGTCTGACCGGGATCTTTGACATATTTCTCGACCGTTTCTTTGGAAAGCACTGCATTTAAGTTGGTATTGCCCCGGCACTGTCCCAGCAGGACTTTCATACAGAGCAACCCGCTGACTGCGGTGTTTGGTTCCATGATGATTTGATCTCCAAAAATTATACAATTCGTCTGCACATTACAACTCAAGCACACGTCCGGGATCACGGAAAATGGACGTAAATACTTGACCATCTATTAAAATAGCACCAATTTTGCCATCTTGCAACTTATCATTGTGGAAAAAATGTTTTTCGCGCGCTATATTATATAGAACAATTACTGAACAATTATAAGAAAGGATTTTCAAAATGCGGATTTTTTTGCGCGATAATGATACCACCGGTTCGTTTCAGCCGTATCTGGACTTTTTCCCGCTGGAGGGCGTCTGCACCCCGGTCGGGGCGGTGCTGGTGCTGCCCGGCGGCGGCTACACCCACCGTGCCAAACACGAGGGCGACCCGATCGCCAAACGCTTCAATGCACTGGGCTATCATGCGTTTGTCCTCCAATACCGGACACTGCCGGATCCTTTCCCCGGTGCCCAGCTGGATGTGCTGCGGGCGATAAAGATCATCCGTTCCCGGGCTGAAGAGTTCCGGCTGAATCCGGATCAGATCGCCGTGCTGGGCTTTTCCGCCGGCGGCCATCTGGCGGCGTGTGCCGGCTTGATGCACAACGAATTCGACGAAAAATGCGGCGACGAAGCGGACAATGTTTCCGCCCGCCCCGATGCGCTAATTCTCTGCTATCCGGTGGCTTCAGTGACGGAAACTTATCTGGAACTCAAACGCCCCATGGGTGAAAACACCCCGTACTGCCGTGCCGACGGCTCCCCGATCGACCCCTGCAAAATGGTCACTGCCGGCACTCCGCCTGCCTACATCTGGCACACCGCCACCGATCAGGTCGTCCCGGTCAACGGCAGCGTGGAATTTGCCCGGCAGATGTGGCAGTGCGGCAACACTTGCGAACTGCACATCATGCCCCACGGCCCGCATGGACGGGGGCTGGGCTTCGGCGATCAGAGCATCTGCTCCTGGAGCCGGGAAGCGGCGGTGTTTCTGCGCAACCGTGCCGGATTCACGGCGGCATTTGACAACGGTATTTTCTGAAAGGTGACAATATGAGAATCGAACTTTACCGGGAACTGGTCAAATCCCCGTCCGGCAACCACCACGAGGATTTCATGCCGTATCTGGACACCTTTCTTTATGACGGTGCGGGCACTCCGCTGGGGGCGGTGCTGATCCTCCCCGGCGGCGGTTACACCCACCGGGCATACCATGAGGGCGATCCGGTCGCCAGACGTTTCAACGCTCTGGGCTATCATGCTTTCGTCCTGCAATACCGGGTCGCACCGTACACGGCACCGGCGCCGCAGCAGGATCTCATCCGGGCGGTGCAGATCATCCGTTCCCGGGCCGCTGAATTCCGGCTGATCCCCGATCAGATCGCCGTGCTGGGCTTCTCTGCCGGAGCGCATCTGGCAGCTTCCGGAGCGCTGCTGGCGGATGAGCTTGCCGATAAAGAAAACCATGTTTCCGGCAAAGCCAATGCCCTGCTCCTCTGCTATCCGGTAGTCGCTCTTACGGAAGCCTACGCCCACCGCGGCAGCGGTACGGCATTGACCGGCGGCAGTGATCTGGATGCCATGCGCCGTTACGATGTCCACCGGATGATCGACGAAAACACCCCGCCGACATTCATCTGGCACACCGCCGATGATGCTGCCGTGGCGGTGAAAAATTCCATGGTCTACGCCGAAACCATGTGGCAGTGCGGCAACACCTGCGAACTGCACGTTTTCCCCCACGGCCCGCACGGACGGGGCTTGGGCGCCGGTCATAAAGATCTCCGGCAATGGGCGGAACTGGCGGCAAACTTTCTGGAACACACTGCCGGATTCACCCGGGCTTGAATTATTCACTGAAGTTGTAAGGAACCATACACAATCATGATGACCAAAAAATCTGAAGCTACTCTGAAATTTGAAGACAAAGAGGTATCTCTGCCGGTCGTTATCGGCACCGAAGGCGACAAAGGTCTGGATATTTCCGGTTTGCGCAAAGAGACCGGACTGGTGACCATTGACCCCGGTTTCGTCAATACCGCCAGCTGTTTCAGCCAGATCACCTATATCGACGGTGAAAAAGGTATTCTGCGTTACCGGGGCATCCCGATCGCTGATCTGGCGGAAAAAGCGACCTTTGTCGATGTCGCTTATCTGCTGGTGCATGGAGCATTGCCGTCCGAAAAAGAACGGATGGACTTTTCCATGCTGCTCAACCGCAACAGTCTGCTGCACGAGGATATGCGCCACTTTTTTGACAGCTTCCCCAAAGGGGCGCACCCGATGCACATTCTGGCGACCATGGTCAATGCAATGGCGGCATTTTACCCCAATGTGGACGTCAATACCACTGCCCGCAACATCGAACACTCCTGCGCGCGGGTCATTTCCATCGTCCGTACCATTGCGGCATTTGCCTACAAAAAATCCATCGGTGAGCCGATCGTCTACCCCCGGCACGACCTCTCATATTGCGCCAACTTCCTCAATATGATGTTCGATTCCCCGGTGCGGCCCTACCACATCAGCCCCGAAGCGGTGCGGCTTTTGAACGTGCTGTTTATCATCCACGCCGACCACGAGCAGAACTGCTCCACCACGGCGGTGCGTGCCATCGGCAGCGCTCAAGTGAACTTGTATGCGACGATCGCCGCCGGTATCTCCGCCCTCTCCGGCCCGCTGCACGGCGGCGCCAATCAGGCGGTCATCGAACAGCTGCAGATGATCCACGCCGACGGCGATCTGGATAAATTCATCCGCAAAGCCAAAGATAAAAACGATCCTTTCCGGCTGCTGGGCTTCGGTCACCGGGTCTACAAAGCCTACGACCCCCGTGCCGAGATCGTCCGCAACGAGTGTGAAAAATACCTCGCCGCCACCGGCATCCACGACCCGCTGCTGGATCTGGCGCACCGCATCGAAGACACCGTCCGCAAAGACAGTTACTTCATCGACCGCCATCTCTATCCCAACGTGGACTTTTACACCGGTATTCTCTACCGGGCGATGGGGATCCCGGAAAATATGTTTACGGTGATGTTCGCCCTGGCACGGCTGCCCGGATGGGTGGCGCACTGGCGTGAAATGATCAGTGACAATACTAAAATCGTCCGGCCCCGGCAGATTTATGTCGGCAGGACCCAGCAGGAAGTTTCCGACGATCTGGAACACTGCGCCAAACTGCATCTGATCTGACAGGTGCGGCAATGGAAACGGTATTGCTGGGTGCGCTGATCGTGCTGAATATTGCCGTGCTGGCGGCGCTGCTGTTGAAAAAAAATGATGCAGCCGACGTGCGCCCGGAATTGGACAAAATCGCCCGGAACTGTCAAACCGGTTTTCAGGAGGAACGGCGGGAGTTGAATGACAACTTCTCCCGTTCCCGTCTGGAAACGGCGCAGAGTTTCACTGATTTCATGAAATTTCTGCAGGATTTCCGGGATGCGGTGCGGCAGGCTGACGAAAACACCGCCGGCAAACTCGCCGAAACGTTGCTCAATTACGCTGACCGGGGCGAGAAAAAAACTGCCGAACTGACGAAAATGCTGGATGAGAAAATCCGGCTGTTTCAGGAGGAAACCTCCGGTCAGCTCGCCCGCAACCGGGAATTGATCGACGAACAGCTGCGGGACATCCGCAACGAAAACACCAAAAAACTGGACGAGATGAAACAAACCGTGGACGAGAAACTTCAGCAGTCCATGGAAAAACACTTCAACGACTCTTTTAAACTCATCAGCGAAAGACTCGATGCCGTCCATAAAGGTCTGGGCGAAATGCACTCGCTTGCCGTCGGCGTGGGAGATTTGAAAAAAGTCCTCACCAACGTCAAAACCCGGGGCAATATCGGTGAGATCCAGCTCTCTGCCCTGCTGGAGCAATACCTTGCTCCGGAGCAGTACGCCACCAACGTCAGCACCATCCCCAACAGCACCGAACTGGTCGAATTCGCCATCCGGCTGCCCGGCAGTAAAGATGATACTCCGGTCTATCTGCCTGTGGACAGCAAATTCCCGGTCGAGGATTACCAGCGCCTGCTGGAGTGCTACGAGGAGTTTCCCCGGATGTCGCCGGAAGTAAAAAAAGCCCAGGAAAACTTCGCCCGCACCGTCCGCAAAGCCGCCGCTGATATCCGGAACAAATACGTTTATCCGCCGCACACCACGGCGTTTGCACTGATGTTTGTCCCCAGCGAAGGCATTTACGCCGAGATCCTGCGGATACCGGGATTGTTTGAAAAATTGCAGAGCGAATTGCAGATTTCCGTCACCGGGCCCTCCAACCTCGTGGCGTTTCTCAACTCGCTGCAAATGGGCTTCAAAACCCTCGCCATCGAAAAACGCTCCAACGAAGTCTGGCAGATCCTCGGTGCCGTCAAAAGTGAATTCAATAAATTCGGCAACGAAATGGACGCCACCAGAAAAAGTCTGGAATCCGTCGTCAACCACATGGAAAAAATCGGCACCCGTTCCCGCGCCCTGGAACGCAAACTCCGGGACGTTCAGGAGCTTCCCGATTCCGTTTCTGACGATTCCCTGCTGCCCTGATCTGCTTTTTCGCGGTCTGCCCGCCCTCCCAAACGGTTACCGCTTTTGAGGAGTGCTTCATTTACCGGCAATAATAAATTATATAACGGCGATAGAAAAACGCATATATTTTTCCGCAGTCCGGCTTGCCAATGAGAACTTTTTACAATATATTTAAGATGGTATAAAAAATTTTTTCTGCTGAAAATAAACCGAAGCAAAAACCATTTAAATAAAAGGAAGAGTTTTATGCGTGAAGATCTGATCTCTTATTACCGGCTGAAAGCCACCAGACTGCTGGAACACATCCAGCACGGTTTCTACCCGGAAGAAGCCATTGATTTGCAGTGCGAAGCCTGGGTCACTGACGATCCGGTACCGTGGTGCGACCGGCTGAAAGGCACTTACAAACCGCTGCAGATCGGGGAGATCTGGGGCCGCCGCTGGCAGAGTGCATGGCTGCACATCCACGGTACGATCCCGGCAGAGTGGCGCGAGCTGCCGCTGACGTTGATCTTTGACGCGCAGGGCGAAGCACTTTTGTTTGACGACAACGGCGATCCGCTGTGGAACTTCTGTATTTCCAGCTGTTTCGGCAACCGTTACCGCAAAGACCGTCTGGATATCCCGGCGCCGCATCCGGAAAAATTTGAGGCTTATGTGGAGGTGACTTCCAGCGGACTTTTCGGTCAGGAATACATCTCGCACGATCCCCCGGACACCATTGAAAAATACATCGAAAACGAGGGGAAACTCAAAATCCTCAAACTGGCAAAAACCGATGCCCCCATGCAGGAACTCAAAGTCAAACTCGGCTTCCTGCTGTCGCTGGATGAGACCGATCTGCCCCCCTACCGCCGGGCGCAGCTGCTCTCGACCCTCAGCCGGGCGGTGGATGTTTTTGACGGCAATCCCGCCAATGCGCCGCAGGCATTGGAAGTTTTGCAGAGCCAGTTTGAACTGCCTGCCGCAGCCTCGGCATTGACGGCGACCGCCGTCGGTCACGCTCATATCGACGTGGCATGGCTCTGGCCGATCCGGGAAACGATCCGCAAATGCGCCCGGACATTCTCATCGCAGATTTTGAATCTGAAGCGCTTCCCGGAATACCGTTTCGGGGCGTCGCAGGCGCAGAATTACGCTTTTGTCAAAGAAAACTACCCCGGACTTTACGAGGAGATCAAAAAATTCATCGCCGCCGGCCGCTGGGAAGTTCAGGGCGGATTGTGGGTGGAACCTGACTGCATGATGGTTTCCGGTGAAGCGATGGTGCGCCAGTTCCTGCACGGCAAAAAGTTTTTTGAAGATGAATTCGGTATCGACGTGAAAAACGCCTGGATCCCGGATTCATTCGGTTATGCCGGCAGTTTGCCGCAGATCATGAAAAAGTCCGGCTGTGATGTTTTGGCCACTTGTACTTTGCACCGTATGGATACGAATCCTTTCCCCTATACCAGTTTCCGCTGGCGCGGTATTGACGGTACGGAAGTTGTTGCCCATGACCTGCCGCAGGGCGGTTATAACTGCCTGATGCGTCCGGCAAATCTGGCCGCCGCCCAGAATAATTGCCGCGAAACAGATGTTCTGCCGGAGTATCTGGCACTTTTCGGTATCGGTGACGGCGGCGGCGGTGCGGCTCCCCAGCATATCAGGCGCGCCATGCTGGCACATGATTTTGAAGGTCTGCCCAAAATCAAATTCGGTTTTGCCGAAGATTTCTTTGCCAAATTGCGTGCGGCCGCTCCGGAACTGCCGGTCTGGAACGGTAATTTGTATCTGGAACGTTTGCGGGGTTGTTTCACTTCGCAGGCCCGCACCAAACGGTACAACCGCAAAATGGAACAGGCGTTGAATACAGCAGAATTTTTCGCCGTCTGCGCCGGGTTTGACACTTATCCGCAAGCGGAATTCGACCGGATCTGGAAAATCGCTCTGACCAATCAGTTCCACGACATCCTGCCCGGTTCCGGTATCGGTGAAGTTTATGTGGACAGTGAGCGCACTTCACAGGAAGTGCTGGATAAATGTCAGCAGATCATCGCGGAAAAAGCCGCCGCGATCTTTACCGACGATCCGGACAGCTGCGCCGTCGCCAATACGCTCGGTGTCGATTACACCGGTTTGGTACAGCTGCCGGCGGCGTGGGGCAATGCCGCAGTGACCGATGCGGACGGCAAACCGCTGCCCTGTCAGCAGGATGCCGACGGCAGAATCTCGGTGGCTCTGGAAATGAAAAAACACAGTTTCACCACGCTGAAAAAAGCCGCTGTCCCGGCACCGCAAATCGCCATCAATACCGCCAGAGTGTTGGAAAACGATCTGGTGCGCTACACGTTTGATGATAAAGGCCGCCTGACCGGAGCGTTTGACAAAACTGCCAACCGCGAATATCTCCCTGCCGGAAATTTCGGCAACGTCCTGACTGTCACTACCGACCGTCCGGTACGCAACGATGCGTGGGATCTTGCCACGGAATACTGGACTGCGGTGACCAAAGAAGCCGAATGTACCGCCATTTCCCCGGTTTCTGCCGGAGCAGCGGGAATGAGCATGGATGCTGAATTCAAAGTTCTTGCCTCCACGGTCAAAATGCGGATCACCCTCGGCGTCAACTCCCGGAGGCTGGATTTCGTCTGCCATGCCGACTGGAACGAACGCCGCCAGATGCTGCGGGTCAATTTCCATACCGGGATGCTCACCGCCGAAGCCCGCTACGAAACCATGTACGGCTGGGAACGGCACTCCCAGCATAACAGCACATTACAGGAAAAAGGTCACTTTGAGATCTGCTGTCACCGCTATTTGTCGCTGAATGCCCCCGGCTTTCACGCCGCATTGCTCAATGACTGCAAATACGGCAGTTCTGCGCTGGACGGTTCACTCGCGCTGGCATTGCTGCGTGCGCCCAATTTCCCCGATCCCAACGCCGATGCCGGTGAACACGACTTCACCTACTCATTCATCATCGGTGCCGGTCACGACGAAATGGTGCGTGAAGCGTATTGTCTGAACCGCGAAGTGCAGTGCTTCATCGGCAAAAGTGCCGCCCGGTCACTCGCACCGGCGGTGCTGGATGGCGACAATATGATCCTGGAAGTGATGAAAAAAGCCGAACGCAGTGATGAATTGATCCTGCGCTGTTACGAGACTGCCGGGACGACTGCGACCGGGAAACTCCGTTTCAACGTGCCGGTAACTGCTCTTGCCGCCTGCGATCTGATGGAGAAAAATCCGGTGCCGGTGACAATAAATGGTGCAGAAACTGCAATCACGCTGAAACCGTTTGAGATCGCCACTTTTGCAGTAAAATTGGCAAAATAAGGAAATAAGAAATGCCCTCATGGTTGAATGACGCGATCTTTTA
>SUVU01000122.1 GCA_015061865.1 Lentisphaerota bacterium | reverse complement strand
GTCGAACGAGCCACATGCCATAAAGCGCGGACACACCAAGAGCAAAATCCCGCCTTGGCGGGCGCCGGGGCGTGGGGGCGGCGTGAGCCCCCACAAAAAAAGCGTAACCCCGCAAAATATCAAAAAAAACGTCCGCAGACTGCAAACCTCACCACGCCAAGCATCCATGCCAACCGTTTGCAGACTGCAACCCCGAACCACAGCTGTCAAGGCGTTATTTATTGAGCAGAGCGTCTTTATAGAGCGACAAGATGTGAAGAGCGGTCCGGTGCGGAGTTGCGGCGATCGCCGGTTTTGCGGCGGCGAAGCGGGCGAACAATTCCCGGCGGGCGACATTCATCTGGACAAAAGCGGCGAACGGGTCGGCTTTATCAGCCAGAAACGGCGGTAAGCCACCGGCGGTGATGCGGTCAAATGCGACTTTATCATCGACATCGAGCCAGACGGTGAAGCCCAGCTGCCGCAGGATTTTTTCCGGCACGAAGGGGTTGTTCAATGCGCCGCCGCCGAGGGCGATGATCCGCCGTTCGGGAGCAAGGGCAAGTTTGGTCAACACGGCGGCCTCCAGTTTGCGGAATGCCTCTTCGCCGTCGGCGGTAAAAATTTCCCGCACGCTCCGGTGAGCCGGATCAGCGGCAGAGATTTCCTCATCCGTGTCGATCAAATCCATTGCCATGATCTGCGCCAGCGCCCGACCGATGGTGGTTTTGCCGCAGTGTTTGATCCCGCACAGGACGATATTCTGCGGCAAAGCGTGAGAATTTTTATAGCAGAGCCACGAATCACGCAGATCCCGTCCCAGCCGGAACGAGTTTTCAAAGCGCTGACCGTCGCCGGTAATCAATGCTTCCCGCATCTCTTTCAACCGTTCTTCAAACGCATCAAGCGCCGGCAGGATCGCCGGAGTATTTGCCACGCAGATCTCCCGCCACATTTCAGGACTGCTGGAAGCGATCCGGGAGGTGTCCCGGAATCCGGTGGCGCAGCCGGAGTAGTTGCGCCGCTGTTCGGCAGCATCGGGGCGATCCAGAATACTCTGGGTCAGCGCCGAAGCGATAATATGCAGCATGTGGCTGGTGTGCGCCACCAGCCGGTCGTGATCTCCGGCGTCGATCAGCCGGGGATAAGTGTGCAGATCGCTCCAGAATCGGGAAATCGTGTCCACATCTTCAGTTTTGGAGTGTAAAGCCGGGACGACGAAAACATCGGCATTATGGTAAAGCTGGGCAAATCCGGCGAGGTGGCCGGATTTTTCCGTACCTGCCATCGGGTGACTGCCGACGAAACGCAGTTGCGGAAATTCGTTGGCGGCGGCGATGATTTCGCCTTTAATACTGGCGATATCGGTCAAAATGCCGGTCGGTTTCATCACGGCGGCGTATTTGCGGATAAAGTCCACCGTCACCGGGATCGGCAGACACAATACGGCAATATCGGCATCCGCCAGTGCCGCTTCGGGCGTGGCATAAACCTGATCTGCCACATTATGGGTCACTGCCCAATCGCAGACGGAGTGGTTGCGGTTCCAGGCCCCGATGCGGTATTGCTGCCGGTTCAGCGCCAGCGCCAGAGAAGTACCGAGCAGGCCCAGACCGAGAATGACCACGTTGGGGCGCACATCACCGCTGCCGGTATTGCCTTTGAAGCGGAAAGCATAATATTTATCCAATAAAAGTGCAGTGGCATCGACATCCAGAGCGACGGTTTTGACCTCTCCGGCACGCAGCGGCAGCACCGCCCGGAAATTGCCGTCGCCATTTTTTTTGTCGCCTTTCATCACCCCGACGATACGGGAAGTATTTTTCTCCACCGGACGGTCGGAGAAACTTTCCGGAGCGATGCGGTATTTGGCGAGCAATTCATGCTGGATACCGATCACCCCGGCATCGCACAACCCCAGTTCCACTGCGGCAAACACCGCCATATCCATACCGATCGCCACCGCTTCACCGTGAGTGAGCTGAAAATTGCTCAAATGCTCCAGTGCATGGCCGAAAGTGTGACCGTAATTGAGAAAAATCCGCCCGGCATCTCCACTTTCTTTCTCATCCGCCCCGACGACAGCGGCTTTGATCTCACAGGAGCGTTTGACGGCGAAACGGAGCATTTCCGGGTCATTGGCGATATCGCCGTGATGCTGCTGCAGATGCCGGACAAAAGCGGCATCTTTGATCATCGCAGTTTTGATGATCTCCGCCATGCCGCTGCCGAATTCACGCTCCGGCAGGGTTTTCAGCAATTCACAGTCGATCACTACCAGTTTCGGCTGATGAAATGCCCCGACCAGATTTTTGCCGGCGGCGGTATCGACCGCCGTTTTGCCGCCGACGGAAGAATCGACCATCGCCAGCAGTGACGTGGGCAGCTGGATAAACGGTACGCCGCGCATGAACATCGCCGCCGCAAATCCGGTCAGATCCCCGGTCACGCCGCCGCCCAGTGCGGCAAACAGACTGTTGCGCCCCATGCCCAATTCACTGGCACGGGCGCAGAGTTTCATCGCATTGTCAATATTTTTGGAACTCTCCCCGGCAGGAAAGATAAAGTGGTCAACTTTTTTGCCGCTTTTTTCCAGACTTGCTGTGGCCTGCGGCAGATAGATGGCGGTATTGGAATCCGCCACCAGCAGCACATGGCGCTGCGGCAATGCCGCAAATGCCGCCACCGCCGCTTCGCTCTCCAAGCCGGTAAAAATAATATCGTAACTGCGCTCTGCCAGTTCCACCCGGACAGTTTCACACTTCTGCATCATGATTCATCCCCTCACATCGTGGTAATATCGACTCCAAGGTGCCGGAAATCCGTCACAAAATCAGGATATGTCACCGCACACGCTCCGCCATCCAGCACCGTGGTTTCGCCATCGGCACCCAACGCCGCCACGGTCAATGACATGGCGATCCGGTGGTCGGCGTGACTTGCCACGACCGCACCGTGAAGTTTTCTGCCGCCGTGAATGATCATGCCGTCGGCAAGTTCGGTGATTTCAGCGCCCATTTTCTGCAATTCTGAAGTCATACAGGCGATGCGGTCAGTCTCTTTCAGCCGCGCCTGCGGGACATTGAGCAAGTGCGTTTCGCCGTCAGCGTAACACCCCAGCACCGCCATCAGCGGCAGGGCATCCGGAGTGGCATTGAGGTCAAATTTGCCGCCGTGCAGAGTGCTGCGTTTTACTTTGACCGTATCGCCGCCGCATGATAAATCCGCCCCCATCTGCCGGACGAAGTCAAACACCCGCTTGTCGCCCTGCAAATCATCGAAGTCCAGATTGGCGATCTCCACCGTATTTCCGGCGATCACCCCCGCCCCCAGCGGGAATGCCGCCGTGGAAAAATCAGCGGGAATCACCCGTGAAAACGGCTGGTACTGCTGACCGCCGGCAATCTCAAAATGGAGCAGATCGTCCGTGTATTTGACCACGATCCCGCACCGTGCAAGCCAATCCAGCGTGATGCGGACGTAGTCGGCTTCATTGAGGAACTCCAGATCCAGTACCGAATTTCCCTGTGCCAACGGCAGTGCCATCAGCAGTGCCGACAAATATTGGCTGGTCGTACCGTCCACCTGCGCTGTGCCGCCGGTCAAAGCCCCGGTGACGGTCAGCGGGGCAAACCCGTTCCGGCTGACGCAATGCGCACCTAACGCCGTCAACGCCGTCAATTCCCCCGCCATGATGCGGGTACGCAGTGACGCATCACCGTCAAACGTGACCGGGGCGCTCCCCAATGCCGCCAGAGCCGTCATGATCCGCAGTGACGTCCCGGAATTCCCCATGTCGATTTTCTGCGGCGCAGTTCCAAATTTGCCGCCGGTACCGGTGATTTGCCACAAACCGTCGGCAACGGCACTTTTTGCCCCCAGAGCTTCAGCGGCATGCAGGGCGGAAAAAGTGTCTTCCGAAAGCAGCGGAGCGTGGATCTCGCTCACCCCATCGGCAAGCAAAGCGGCAACCACGGCACGGATGGTATGACTTTTTGCCCCCGGCACGGCGATCCGTCCGGTCAACGTCTTTGCAGGTGAGATCCGGTAATCCATCGTCAGCTCCGCCTTAAATGATCGCCGCACTCAATTTGGCGACTTTTTTCATCAATTCGTCAAACTGCACCGGCGTCAGCGACTGCATACCGTCACATTTGGCGCACGCCGGATTATTATGCACCTCGACCATCAGACCGTCCGCACCGGCGGCAAGCGATGCCAGCGCCAGCGGCGGGATGAATTCCGCCACGCCGATAGCGTGACTGGGATCGACGATCACCGGCAGATGCGAAAGTTTTTTCAACACCGGCACCGCCGAAACATCCAGCGTATTGCGGGTGTAAGTTTCAAAAGTACGGATGCCGCGCTCGCAGAGAATGACATTTTCATTGCCCGATGCCATAATGTATTCGGCGCTCATCAGCAATTCCTGATAGGTATTCGCCAAGCCCCGTTTGAGCAGGATCGGCTGCCGGGTGCGACCGAGCTGTTTGAGCAATTCAAAGTTCTGCATATTGCGGGCGCCGACCTGGATCACGTCCACATCGGCAAACAGCTCCAGCTGGGCAATATCCATGATTTCGGTCACGATCGGCAGACCGGTGGCTTTTTTGGCAAGCGACAGCAGCCGCAGGCCCTCCTCCCGCAGCCCCTGAAACGCATACGGACTGGTGCGGGGTTTGAATGCGCCGCCGCGCAGCAGTTTCGCCCCGGATGCTTTCACCTTTTGGGCGACTTCGATGATCTGCTCCTCGCTCTCCACCGAACAGGGGCCGGCGATCACGGTCACGGTGCCGCCGCCGATGATATTTTTGCCGACTTTGATCGCAGTATCCAGCGGATGGAATTTGCGGTTGGCATTTTTGAACGGCTCCTGAATACGTTTGACATCCTCCACACATTCCAGAGTTTTCAACTGGTCGATATCCAGTTTGCTGGTATCGCCGACCAGACCGAGCACCGTATGCACACTGCCCTGCGACAAATGCACATCCACGCCGAATGTCCGCAGTTGATTGGACAACGCCTCCACCGCCGCCGGAGCGGTGGATTTTTTTACAATGACTATCATGAGCTGTATTCTCCGTATTTATTCGCTTTTTCAAAACTGAAAATGCGCGGATAAGAAGTCACCCTCCTGCCCGCGCACTTTTCCGGAATATTTACTTATAAGTCCGGAACTTATTCCCATTCGATCGTGCCGGGAGGCTTCTGGGTAATGTCGTAAACGACCCGGTTGACACCCTCGACTTCGTTGATAATGCGCTGGGACATGGTAAAGAGCAGACTCCACGGCAGCTCCACCACTTCAGCAGTCACCGCATCGACCGTATTGATCGAACGGATGGCGATAACATAATCATAAGTGCGCTGATGATTTTTCATACCGACACTGCGCACCGGCACAAAGACGGCAAAAGTCTGCCACGTTTTGTGATACCAGCCGGATTTGAGCAATTCCTCGGTGACGATGGCATCAGCATCGCGCAGGATGCGGAGCGTTTTGCGGTCGATCGCGCCGACATGACGCACGCCGAGCGACGGCCCGGGGAAAGGATGCCGGTCAAGCAGTTCCGAGGGCAGACCGACCTGACGGACTTCATCTTTGAAAAGCCGTTCCAGCGGCTCGACCAGTTTGAATTTCATATTTTTCGGCAAACCGCCGACATTGTGGTGGCTTTTGATCACGCCTTTGGGGTCACCGTCAAAACTGATACTCTCAATCACGTCCGGATAGATCGTACCCTGACCGAGGAACGGAGCCTGGGTCTTTTCGGCGGCTTCAGCGAAAACGTCGATGAATTCTTTGCCGATGATCTTGCGTTTCTGCTCCGGATCAGCGACTCCGGCAAGTTTGTCCAGAAAACGGTCGGAAGCGTCAACGTAAACAAGTTTCATATTGAAGTTGCGCGCGAAAATTTCCTGCACCATTTCCGGCTCATTTTTGCGGAGCAGACCGTGG
>SUVU01000121.1 GCA_015061865.1 Lentisphaerota bacterium | reverse complement strand
CTGGGGCAATATCCTCGCCGATATCCGCGGCGCAGTGGATATTGTCGCATTCCAGAACTCCCAGCTCGCCCACGATACCATGCCGGAATTTCTGAAAGTCCACCACGAGATCATCACCAAAAACGGCATGATCCCGTGGACCAACGTGGAAACGTTTGAACTGGAAGTCTCCCACCGGACGTTCCCGCCGATCTCGTTTGAACCGCTGCTGGATAAACTGGAGTGGACTGCCGCCGCCGGTTTCCAGAAAGCGATCACTTACGAGTTTTCACACTTCATGAGCCCCAACGCCTGCGCCATGGCAGCCCGCAATTTGTATAAGCTCTATAAAGATTATTTCGGCTTCAATAAATAACCATTTATTCCGGCTGACCGCGCTTCAGACGTGGCGAGGGGTGCAGTCTGCGGACGGGGTGAGTAGAGGCTTGGCGTGGTTACGCTTGGGGAGGGAAACCCCACACGGTGAGGTTTTCCTCCCCAAACCCCACCTTTTCCGCCTGCTGCGGATGTGGGGAGACTTTCATACCGTTTGGCTTGAGGGGGCGTGACTCTACTATAACGTGGTTACGTCAGTATCAGTACAATTTACATTCGCCTTTACAACCGGTGGTTGTAAAGGCTCTCCTGCTCGTCCTCCGCTCATCGGCGGCGCTTGCGCTTGCCGCTGTTGCTCAGCGTTGCTTCGCACAGTTCATTCGCATACGGACTGCGCGCTCGCCCACGGAGGGGCTCGCAACCGGTCTGCATACAACCCGCCGGCAGACTGCCAAAAAGAAAACGTTGGTCAGGAACGGATTTCCGGGGGAGTGGATAAGCCGGATGGGGCGGCGTAGCGTTCGAAGCGGTTTGCCATGCTGTTCCACAAGCGCAGTTGCAGGTGATTTTTTCCTGCGGGCAGGGGGAATCGGTACGGGGACAAGCCGGAGCATCCGGAACTTATGCCGTTGACCAGCAGTTCGGCTGTCCCGGCAAAATCCGGCAGCACCAGTTTTTCTCCGGGCCGGCAATTGATTTCGCCCAGATCGAGCAGGGCGCTGCCGGAGTAAAACAGCTGCCCCTGTTTTTCCCAGCCGCATGAGGTGGAAATTTGCCGCCGCCGTGGTGTCAGGGTGAGAGAGTATTTTTCCGGAGCGAAAATTTTCAGCCAGTAGGTGGTATAAACGTGTTCGGCGTAAGCGCCGGAACACTGCATGTTTACGTCGAATTCCCCCTCTAAAAGCGCCGGAGTGAAAAATTCCGTTTTTTCGCTCAAAGCGATACGGTTTTCCCCCGGCGTGAGGGTGATCGCACCGTCAAGATAGCGGTCATCAAACACGTTGCAGGGGGTGCGGCAGACGATAGTTTCGCCATTGCATACCACGGTTCCGGAATAATCGGCGGGGAGCAGTAAACGGGTTTGGAGCGCTGTCGAAGCCGTAAGCACCAGTTCCCGGTCAAAGGCGATGGTATTGGGTTTTTCCCATACGACCGGCAGCTCTCCGGTCAGGCGGCGCACCAAACGGGATGTTTGCGGTGTCCGGTAGGACTCAAATCTGCCGCCCAGAATGGCGATTTCGCCCGGAGCGAGTTCGAGCTCATATTTTTTGCCGTTAAAGTTGAGCGTGCCGGATACGGTTTTTTCCTGCCAGACGTTGGCGGCAAGGAGAAAATCCACGCCGTTTTCCCGGCGGCGCATATATGCCAGTTCACCACCGGAAAAGGTCACTGCCGGCGGTGGCAGTTCCGGGAGGTGCTGCAAGGGGTCAACGATATTGGCGATGTTGCCGGAGAAGTTTTCCGGGACGATGATATATCCATCCGCGCGGCGGTTCAACTGGTCGCAAAAATGAAAAAACGGTTCGCTTGAACGGTTGTTCCACACTTTTGCCGTCGGGTCGATCACGGCGTAATCCGCCAGATATTCCCCGGCGGATGCGGCCTGGCACCAGCGGGTCAGGGTATCGTTGAACTCTTTTACACCGTACTGCAAATTGGAGTGCGAAAACTCCGGCGGCGCAAAAAGTTTGGTTGCACCGGTAAAACGGTGGTGGACCGCATGGGGAACGATAAAATTCACCCCCTGAATGATCTGCCATGCGGCAATGCGGCGCAATTCGTTGAAATTCGTCCCCCAATTGGTCGCTGCAAACATTTCGCACATCACCCGTTTTCTGCCGTTGAGGATCGCGGCGCTGGCGGCGTATTTGGCACGGGTGTCCCAGAGGGTGTTGTTGCGGTCGGGATTGATGATGTCAGCATTATCGCCGCCCCGGGAAACTTTGGGCGTGAAGAGGCGGCCGTCATAGTGGGTGCCGCCGTCCAGAGCGTAGATTTCGTGATCGGTGCCGGGATAATCGGCATGGGCGAGCAAATCCAGCGGTCTGCCTTCAGTGAAAAGTGACGACCGGCGGCAGCAAGAGTAATTCAATGGTCCGGTATCGGACGTGTGAAAGGTGTAAAGCACGTTATGCGCACGGCACCAGGCATGGTTATTGGCGAACCATTGCTGGTATAATTCACCGCAGAGCAGCCAGTAATCGTTTTTGAGCTGATCGGGAAGATCGGAAAAGAGCCGGGAGAGGTTTTCTTCGATGCGGTAATGGAAGCGGCTGCAGAAAATTTCCGGAAAATTTTTGCTCCACGGGTAATATTTTTCCGGCATTTGCCGGGCGATCGCCGCATTGAATCTGCGGTTGTCCGCATCCGAAAAAAATCCGGTGATCCCGTTGCCGAAAAAGGGCGCGAAACGGCGGTAATATTCCTCGTAAACAAAGCGGATGAAAAGTTCGGAACTCAAAGGTTCCTCAAATGCCGGGAAGCCCCACTCCACTTCCCGGATATCCAGGGTGCCGTCGGCATGGGGATGGAGCCGGAGCTGTTTCAGTTCCGGAGCGACTGCTTTGATGCGTCCGGCGGCATCACCCGGAGGGTAGTTGAATCCGTCATTGATCCATAATTGCATATCCAGCGCTCTGGCGGCATGGATAAAATGCGCCGTCAGTTCAAAGAATTCCTCTGAAAGATAGCCTTTTTCATCAAATCCGGTCGGCGGCTTGTTGAAAAGCACGATCCCGCCGTAACCGAGAGATTTCATTTTTGCCATTGCTTCGTTGACCGCCTGCGGGGTGTAGGCGGCGTGGTCGGTGGTGTTGAGAAAATAAAACGGTACCGGGCGGAACCGGTCAAATTCATTTTGCGCCATGATGATATTTACCTTACATTAAGTCATTACCTGTCCACGTCAATAATTTACAGCAATATAAACCGGAAATAAATTGGAAATACCGGCTGAAATGTTTAATTTTTGCGCTGTTTAATGCCCAAATGCAACTTGTTCGTTCATGTTGACAGAGCTTAATTAAAAAATGTAATTAAAAAAAAACGGTAAAATTTCCGTGTTTCTGTATCGCAAATGATGGGGCATTGCTGTATATTAATGCCATGCTCCGGCGGCGGTCTGCACCGCATCCGGGGCGGTGAAATCAGCCTGATAATCGTTGAAAAAGGTAATTTTATGGAAAGAAAAGCGTTTGAAGATAAAGTCCGGGCATGCTGGTTCGGCAAATGTCTTGCCGGAGCGATCGGGATGCCTTATGAAGGCGTGCCGTTTACGCTGGAACTGCAGGAAAAAGAGATCCGGCTTGCCAATGTTCCCAATGATGATCTGGAATTGCAGCTGGTCTGGCTGGAGGCGCTGGATAAATACGGTTTGACGATGACCTGCCGTGAACTCGGGGAAATCTGGCAGAAACGTATTCAGCACGGCTGTGATGAATACAGCATTGCGCTTTACAATATGAAACACGGTATCATGCCGCCGTTCAGCGGGATGAAAAACAACTGGTTTGCCGACGGCATGGGGGCGACCATACGTTCCGAGATCTGGGCGTTGATTTTTGCCGGACGTCCCGATGCGGCGGCATATTTCGCCCAACAGGATGCCGAGGTCGATCATTGGGGCGACGGCGTGCGCGGGGAGTGTTTTATGGCAATGGCAGAGGCGCATGTCTGCGAAAATTCCGATATTTATGCCGCTTTGCGCTATGCGCTGGAACACACTGACAGCTCCAGCCGGTTGTACCGGGCGATTTCAGAAGTGTTTCAGATGTACGATAACGGGGTCAGCGATGAGGCGGCGAAAACGCAGATCCTCGTCAAATATCAGGCGCATCCCAATTTCACCGATTGTGTGACCAATCTGGTTTTTATCGTGAATTCACTGTTGCGCGGCAGCGGCGATTTTATGAAAACGGTTCTGGATACGGTGAATTTCGGCCGGGATACCGATTGCACGGCGGCGACCGCCGGAGCGTTTCTCGGTGCGGCCGCCGGAATGAAAGTTTTTCCGGAAAAATATCTCTCCGCCGTGGCAGATAAAATGGAACTGGGCGATTTTGTCACTTCCATCCCCGGCGTGCCGTTGACGATCACTGATCTGACCGCCAGAACCATCGCTCTGCACGACCGTTTCGCCGCAGTACTTCCGGCGGAAAAATATCCGGAGTATGTCCCCTGTGGTGAGGATGAAAGTCTGCCGGAGTGTTACAGTGCCGGATGGTTGATCTTAAATGATGACGAAGCCGATATCAATGCGGTGAAAGCGGCGGTCGCCGCCACCGGCAAAGTTCCGGCACCATATAAAGACCGGATCGTGACTTTTAACACTCCGTATCTGGATTTGAGCCGGTATTCCGGCCATTACCGGCTGCATTTGCTCACGTTTCTGGAAGTGAACAACCCGGAGCAGAATCCGGATGAAGTGGTCTTTATGGCGACTGCCGATGTCGGTATCCGGGTGTGGCTGGATGAGCGGCGGATCCTCAATAACCATTCCCGGCACAAAATGCTGCCGGCATTTCACCGGGTGCAGGGCGGGGCGGCATTTCTGCTGCCATTGCGATACGGGGAGAAACATCTGCTCCATGTGGAACTTTTTCACGGCAGAGAGGAGTTGCAGGCGTGCGTGATGATCGGCAATAGTTGCAACGATATTCTGGATGGTTACGATCTGGCGATAGATTGAACTCTGACCGGAAAAAGCGGGTAAAAAAACAAAAATCCGCTTGAAAAAATAAATTATTTGCAGTACTTTATATGCAGAGATAATTAATTTTTTTTCAGGAGGCTCTGGGAAGTTATGAAACGTACCCCGGAAACTGTCGTTCTCATTGATTGCGGCTGTTCTGCAGTGCAGAAAATCGCCCGCGCAGTGAGAGATAAAAACATCTATACCATGGTCATCCCCGGCGGCGCACCGGTCGCCCGGGTCATGGAGGAGCAACCGGTCGGTCTGGTCTTTATCGCCGGCGAAGATGCTGCCAAAAACAGTGCCATTCAGCAGAAATTCGCTGATGTCGCATTGCCGCAGCTGAATGCCGCCAGCGTCGATGATGCCCCGGCGATCATTGATTTCTGCATGAATTCCTGCGGCTGCACCGGCTCGTGGAAAATGGAGAACTTCATCGAGGAAGCCGTCGCTGACATCCGCGCCCAGGTCGGTGATAAAACCGTGGTGCTGGGACTTTCCGGCGGCGTTGATTCCAGCGTTGCCGCCGCACTGATCCACCGGGCGATCGGCGATCAGCTGACCTGCGTATTCGTCAACCATGGTCTGCTCCGCAAAAACGAGCCGGAAATGGTGCAGGAAGTTTTTGCCCGCAACTTCAATATGAAACTGGTCTACATCGATGCGTCCGACCGTTTCCTGGATAAACTTGCCAATGTCTCCGATCCGGAGCAGAAACGCAAGATCATCGGCAAAGAATTCATCGAAGTTTTCGCCGAAGCCGCCGAAAAGACTCAGGCTCCGTTCCTCGGTCAGGGTACGATCTATCCGGACGTGATCGAGAGCATCAGTTTTGACGGCGACCCCAAAGGCGTGATCAAAAGCCACCACAATGTCGGCGGTTTGCCGAAAAATATGAAATTCAAACTGGTCGAGCCGCTGGAACGGCTTTTCAAAGATGAAGTCCGTCAGGTCGGGCGTCTGCTCGGTCTGCCCTCGGAACTGCTTGACCGGCATCCTTTCCCCGGGCCGTCGCTCGGCGTGCGTCATGTCGGCGCGATCGACCGCAAAACGCTCCGCATCCTGCGC
>SUVU01000120.1 GCA_015061865.1 Lentisphaerota bacterium | reverse complement strand
GTCCTGCCCCAGCAACTCCCGATAAGCATAAGTATTGTCGATCAAGGTAAAACCCTCCCTTGAAAATTATTGTTACCGGTCATCGCCGCCGCGAACGGTGCGAATATCCAAACCGAGACTCTGCATTTCTTTCAGCAACACGTTGAAAGATTCCGGCCGTCCGGCAGTCAGCACATTGTGGCCTTTCACGATCAATTCGTAGATCTTGGAACGGCCGCTGACATCGTCGGACTTGACTGTAAGCATTTCCTGCAAGTTGTAGGCGGCACCGTATGCTTCCAGTGCCCACACTTCCATCTCACCGAAACGCTGACCGCCGTGCTGCGCTTTACCGCCGAGGGGCTGCTGGGTGACCAGCGAGTACGGACCGACGGCGCGGGCGTGGATCTTGTTGGCAACGAGGTGGTCAAGTTTGAGCATATAGATCTCACCGACCATCACGCGCTGATCGAAGCGGTCACCGGTTCTGCCGTCGTAAACGTCGGCTTTACCGTCATAAACATAGCTGCCGTCGGCCTGACGGGCGAAGCCCCAATGATAATTTTTGCCGTGTTCTTCGGCAAATTTCTCATTGGCTTTTTCCATCATGTCAACAATATCCTGTTCGCTGGCACCGTCAAACACCGGAGTAGCGACTTTGATACCGAGCATTTTGGCAGCCCAGCCGAGGTGGGTTTCCAAAACCTGTCCGATATTCATACGGCTCGGCACGCCGAGCGGGTTCAGGACGATGTCCACCGGAGTACCGTCTTCGAGGAACGGCATATCTTCCACCGGGACGATCCGGGAAACGATACCTTTGTTACCGTGACGTCCGGCCATTTTGTCACCGACCTGCAGTTTGCGTTTGCAGGCGACGTAGACTTTGACCCGTTTGATGGTTCCCAATTCGCTGTCGGCGTTATCGCCGTCCTGGGAACGGAGCAGAGCTTCGTTATCCTCGAAACGCTCTTTGAAACTGTCGATGATCGCAGCGATCGCACCTTTCACATCGCAATCTTCCATCTCCCAGGTGGCGTAATGAGCCGCCAGTTTCTGGATGGGGCTGCGGGTGATTTTGCGGTTGGCAGGAATGAGGACCTTGCGTTCCTCATCGGCACCGTCCACGATCTGCACCGGCAATTTTACGCCGAGCAGCACTTCGGAAAGGCGTTCGGTCAAATCTGCGATGATCGCATTGTGATTTTCACGATATTCGTTGCGGAGAGCTTTTTCCTGGCTCTTTTTCTCTGTTTTGGTCATGCCGGCTTTGGCAACATGATCTTTGACGTAATCGGCACGGATATCCATGACGATACCGCCTTTACCGCTGGAAACGGTCAAACTGGAATCTTTGACATCAGCAGCTTTTTCACCGAAAATCGCCCGGAGCAAGCGCTCTTCCGGAGCAAGTTCGGTTTCGCTTTTCGGAGTAATTTTACCGACGAGGATATCGCCCGGTTTGACTTCGGCACCCTCAATGACAATACCGCGGCTGTCGAGGTTGCGCAGCGCATCTTCGCCGACATTCGGAATATCCCGGGTGATCTCCTCCGGACCGAGTTTGGTATCCCGGCTGGTGATCTCAAATTCATCCACATGGACGCTGGTGTAAACGTCTTCTTTGACCAGACGTTCACTGACGATGATAGCGTCCTCAAAGTTGTATCCGCACCACGGCATGAAAGCCACCAGTACGTTGCGTCCGAGTGCCAGTTCACCACCGCTGGTGGCGGCACCGTCGGCAAGCAGATCGCCTTTTTTCACCACATCGCCGCGACGGACACGGGGACGCTGGTTAATGCAGGTACCGGCATTACTGCGGAGGTATTTATAAAGACGGTAAGTACGTCCTTTCTGCTCTTCGGTCGGCATGCTGCCGTCGGGAGTGACGATGATGTGTTCGCTGCAAACTTCGGCGACCACACCGTCCTCACGGGCAACGACCACGGCACGGGAGTCACGGGCGATCACGCCTTCCAGACCGGTACCGACATACGGTGAATCCGGCATGAGCAGCGGCACCGCCTGACGCTGCATGTTCGATCCCATCAGCGCGCGGTTGGCGTCGTCGTGTTCCAGGAACGGAATGATACCGGCAGCGGCGCTGACGAGCTGTTTCGGGGAAACGTCCATGTAATCAATGGTTTCACGCGGATGCTCGGCGGATTCGCCGCCCTGACGGCACATGACCATATCACGGACGAAGCAGTTATTTTCATCGAGCAATGCGTTCGCCTGGGCGATCACAAATTTTTCCTCTTTATCAGCGGTCAGATAATCGATCGTACTGGTGACCTGACCGTTGACGACTTTGCGGTACGGGGTTTCGAGGAATCCGTATTCGTCGATGATCGCATACAGAGCCATGGAACTGATCAGACCGATGTTCGGACCTTCCGGGGTCTCGATCGGGCAGATACGTCCGTAATGGCTGGTGTGAACGTCGCGGACTTCAAATCCGGCACGGTCACGGCTCAAACCGCCGGGGCCGAGGGCGGAGAAACGGCGCTTGTTGGTCAATTCGCTCAACGGGTTATTCTGATCCATGAACTGCGAAAGCTGGCTGCGGGCGAAGAAATCACGCACCACACCGGCGAAAGTTTTCGGATTGATGAGCTTGGACGGAGTAATATTCGGCTCCTCAAAGGTCATGCGTTCACGGATGAGACGTTCCGTGCGGAGCAGACCGGCACGGCACTGATTCTGGAGCAATTCGCCGACGGTACGGACACGGCGGGCGCCGAGGTGATCGATGTCATCGACCGGACCGTTGGTGTGATGCAGTTCGATCAGCATTTTGGTCGCTTCGATCAGGTCACGCGGATCCAGCGTGCGGAAGTCCGCCGGAATATCCAGTTTCAACCGTTCGTTGAGTTTGTAACGGCCGACCATGCCCAGATCGTAACGGCGGTTATCAAAGAACAGCCGTTTGATGAGCAGACGGGCGTTATTGTAGTTGATCGGGTCGCCCGGACGCATGCGCTGATAAATCGCTTTCAAAGCCTCATCCTCGTTGCGGGCGGGATCTTTGCGCATCGTGGCAAAGATGTAATCTTCTTTCGGCGGCACGACGGCGACTTCCACCGATTTGATACCGGCGTTGTGCATATCCGCAAGATATTTGTCATTGAGCTGGAGCAATTCGCCGACGATCACCTCTTCGGCTTCATTGGTCACTGCATCGACCGTATAATATTTGGAAAGGTCTTTTTCTTTGAGCAGCGTGCTGATGCTGATATTTTTCAGTGTGTAAAACTCTTTCAAAATATCGTGGTTGGTCGGATAGCCGATCGCCCGGAAAAACGTGGTGATGTAGAATTTCCGGCGGCGGCGGCGGCGGTCAAGGTAAATATGGATCAGACCGCTCTGGTCAAACTGCACATCCATCCAGCTGCCGCGATCAGGAATGACCCGGTAGCTGTAGAGCATTCTGCCGGAAGTGTGACGGTTTTTCTCAAAGCAAATGCCGGGGCTGCGGTGCAGCTGACTGATGATGACACGTTCTGCGCCATTGATAATAAACGTACCCTGCTCGGTCATGATCGGAATATCGCCCATAAACACCCGTTCGGGGATTTCCAGATCTTTGACTTTCAACAGAAAATTGACATACAGCGGCGCATCGTAGATTTTGCCGTCTTTGATACAGTCGATGACATCACTTTTCTGTTCGGGGCATTCGCCGATCTCGTAGGAGACAAACTCCAGCGACATACTCTGGTCATAACTGTTGATCGGGAAGATTTCCATGAAAACTTCCTGAAGTCCCTGCCGTTTACGGTCAGCAGGAGGTACGAAACGCTGCAGGAAATTGTCGTAGGAATCGACCTGAAGAGAAATCAGATCGGGCATGTCCAGCACATCATGCAGCTGTCCGAAATTTTTCCGTTCCGCCATAATTTTACCTTATTTGTTATGGTTAAACACCGATAATATATTCATTTTATACGCAAGTTGTTGACTATCATCAACTTCAGCGCAAAATCCATCATCATTGCACAAAACAACCGATCTCCCTTTCCCGCAAATCGGAAAAAGAAATCGGAACCACCCGGAAAAACGACAAAAAACCACATCTTTTTCCGGCACTTCCCATCACCTGCGGCAAAAAACCACACCGCCGGGCGGGAAAAATCAATTTTTTTGACAAAATTTCAGTTTTTTTACCAACTGCTTGTCTTTTTCAAGTCCGGAACAAAAAACCACATTCCGGAAACTTTTTCAAAAACCGTGTTCAAAACACGAAACCGCGGCGGACAGGGATTTTCCCTGCCGCCGTGGTGATAATCAAGCGAAAAATTACTTGATTTCGACTTTCGCACCAGCGCCTTCCAGCGTGGCTTTGATTTTTTCAGCTTCGTCTTTGGCGATCGCTTCTTTGATGGTTTTCGGCGCGCCTTCGACCAAGTCTTTGGCTTCTTTCAGGCCGAGACCGGTGATGCCGCGGATTTCTTTAATGACGGCGATTTTTTTGCTGTCATCGAAACCGGCGAGGATAACATCAAACTCGGTTTTTTCTTCAGCCGGAGCAGCAGCGGCAGCAGCCGGAGCAGCAGCAGCAACCGCAACCGGAGCAGCGGCGCTCACGCCAAGGCGTTCTTCGAGGGTCTTGACCAGTTTGGAAAGCTCCAGGACGGTCATGTTCTCAATGTAGGAAACGAACTCTTCCATTTTGTTTTCTTCGGACATCTTAAATGCCTCCCATGCTTATTAATTATTCGCGTTCTCAAGTTTGTCTTTATAGGCGTTGACCACATTCACGATGCTAGCCGCTTTGGCATTAAGCACAGTGACGAGGTTGCGCGCCGGAGCCTGAAGGACACCGAGCAGCATTGCCTGAAGCACCGGTTTGGCCGGCAGATCAGCCAGCGCACCGACTTCGGCGGAGGACAGCACCGCACCATCCATATAACCGCCTTTGGCCTTGACCTGTTCCTGTTTTTTACCGAACTCGACCAGCAGCTTGGCCACAGCGCTGCAGTCACCACTGCCGTACACCATTGCGGTACTGGCAGTAAGGTCGATCGCCTCAATTCCGTCCAGTTCCAACTGGGCGGCGGCTTTTTTGATCAAAGTGTTTTTCATCACCCGGCAATTAGCACCCTGAGCGGCGAGCTGATTGCGCAATTCAGAAAAAGATTTGACCGTCAAACCGGCGTAAGAGACGAAATAGACGAAATCGGAATTCTTGACCGCATCAACGATCGAATTGACCAGGTATTGTTTCTCGATTCTCATTTCGCCGCCCTCACCAGTTCCTTGAGGTTGATTTTGAGTCCCGGAGTCATCGTAGCGGAAACCGAGCAGGAGATGATATACACACCTTTAGCGGAAACCGGACGCGCTTTATTGATCGCGTCATTGAGAGCTTCAAAGTTTTCTTTGAGAGCATCTGCTTCAAACGACAACTTACCGATCGGCACATGAACGCAGGCACCACGATCAGCACGGAATTCCGCACGACCGGCTTTCGCCTCGCGCACTGCCGCACCGACAGCATCGGTAACCGTACCGGTTTTGGGGTTCGGCATCAGACCGCGCGGTCCGAGCTGACGTCCCAACGGACGGACCATTTTCATTGCCTCCGGGGTGGCGATCAGGGTATCGAAATCCTGAAAACCATCCTTGATCTGCTGAACCAGATCTTCATAACCGACCACATCTGCACCGGCTTCACGGGCTTCCTCAGCCTGGGCACCTTCGCAAACGACCGCTACGCGGACGCTTTTGCCGGTACCGCGGGGCATCGGGCAGACACCGCGGACAGTCTGATCCGATTTACGCGGATCAATGCCGAGCTTATACGCGACTTCGACGGTCTGATCGAATTTAACTCCGGGCAGAGCCTTGAGTTTTGCGATCGCCTCGTCGATGCCGTGGCGCAACTGCAAATCGCCGAGCGATTCAAGCTGCTTTTTGTACAGTTTACTTCTACGCATCGACCACCTCGATTCCCATGCTGCGAGCGGTTCCTTCGATGATGCGCATCGCCGCTTCTTCGCCCCGGGCGTTAATGTCTTCCCGTTTGATCTGAACGATCTCACGAATCTGCTCACGGGTGATTTTGCCCGCTTTCTCGCTGCCCGGTTTTTTCGCACCGGAAGCCAGACCCGCTGCCTTCTTGATCAGAACTGCAGCCGGGGGGGATTTGCAGATAAACGTGAACGAACGATCCTGATAGACCGTGATCACAACCGGAATAACCGTTCCGCTCTGAGCTTGAGTGGCGGCATTGA
>SUVU01000119.1 GCA_015061865.1 Lentisphaerota bacterium | reverse complement strand
AATACCTCCGCACCGTTCAGCGACCATGCGCCGAGCAACAGTACCGACAGAAACAGTAATTTTTTCATGTTTTTACTCCTTACCATAATTTTTTATGTTCAACTTTGCTGTAATAATCACATTCGGCACGGTAATCCGCCAGCCGCCGCAACCAATCCAGATTTTCCATCTGCCGTTCTCTGACCACCTGCGTGAACGGCAGCGGGTAATCTCTGGTCATATACAAATACATATCCAGCGGTATCGGCCCGGCGACAGTGCGGCAGAACGGCATTTTATTGAACGGATCGAAAAACTGCTGACTCTGCTGGTACCAGACCTCTTTGTAGGGGCGCATGACTTCGGGGAGCGTATCGTGGATGTAACTGGTGTAATTCTGCACCGAAACGGGGGAATTCATGCAGTGGGCGGTCATGCCGCCGAGTTCGTTGAATTCCACAAAGTGCATCGGCAGATAATATTCGCAGACAAAGGCCATCCGTGCCGTGGAGGCAGTTGCCAGCGTCGGCCGCCAGTCCCGGATGAAACTGTTTGCCGACAGCGCCCCCTGCAAACCGGTGATCTGCATGACCGCATAATACGCGGCACGGTCACGGTCGGCAAATTTGCCCAGTTTATGCGCCATGCGGGCGTAGGATGCCATACCGCCCAGCGCCACGCCGGTCTCCTGCAGACCGTTGCCGACCCGGATGCCCGAGAGCGTGTCGTAGGAGATCCCCAATGCCCAGTCGTGAGTGTAGGGTGTCCAGTTGAAAATACGCTGGACGCGCTCCCAGTTGGCGTCAATGAAATCATGTTTGTCAAAGTTGCGGGCATAGTAATAGAGTGAGTGGAGGTGGAAATTGGCAAAGCAGACCGAGTCGATGCCGTAATCATGCTCCTGCGGCCGGAAAGTTTCCAGTGTCATTTCCGGCAATGCGGTATTGATCGTGACTTCGACCGTCTGATTGCGCAATTTGGGCAGCATTTTCGGGAGCAGTGCTTCCGGAGCGATGCCGGAGTGGAAAGTGTATTGCCCCATGTTGGCGTCGATAGCGGTGCGTACTTTTTGCTGCAGTTCCGGCGCCAGATTGGGCAGCGCCAGAATCAATTCGCACATGATCGCCCGGGGGCAGCCGGGATTGAATTTGCCGCGCCAGATGAACTTATCCCACGGAGATTTTTCGATATGAGCGAGATTTTTCTCCACCCAGGCGGCAAGTTTCTGCTGCGCCGCCTGATATTCCGGTGAATTTCCGGGGGTGACGATGCGCTCTTCACGGACAAATTTCAACATGCCGTCGATACCGGCGATAACTTTATTGTTCGGCACGAGCATATACGGGCCGTGCAGTGTGGCAAGCATGGCATCTTTGGAGGGCATGTGCAGTGCCATTTGGATATTGCCGGAGGAGGCGGCAAGGGTGAACAGCGGCGAAACCGGCGCCCATTTGCCGCCTTTGGTATGCCATTGATCGTTGAGGGGCGAGTAGCTGAATGTATCGCAGTATGCGACCCGGTCACGGTCAAAATCGACCATGGCACGCCGCTTCACCCCCACCGGGAGCATGGTCAGCCGTTTTGCCCATGTCCGGGCGGCCCCCGCACCGGAAAAGCGTTTGCTCCAGTTGGCAGTCGAGCGCACCGATTGCAGTGTCACGCCGAAAAGCGGCATGGCACGGATGATCCCGGCTTCCCGGGCAAACGCCGCTTCCAGAGCGCCGTCATTGACTTTGACCGACAGCGGCTTATTCTGGAACACGATCAGCCACGGCACGTCAAATTCATTCCAGTTTTTACTGCCGTGGAAGTAAGCGACGATGTAGTTGGCGCTCATCTCCTGCCCGGTGATGCCTTTGTCGGCGGCAACAGCGGCGGGTTTGCCGTTGAAATCCCCGGCAATATGACCGGGCAGACCGATGCCGTAATGAGTGATATTGTCAAAGATCCGGACGACTTTGCCGTCGGTTTCCAGCTGCCATGCCGGATTGATCGTGCTGATGGTGAAGTTGAATTTATTCAAATTTTCATATTTATACTGCCAGGTTTTCTGCACCCAGTCGGCTTTGACGGTGACGGACTGCACATTGCCGCTGTCCCGGACGCCGACGCCGCCGAAAATCCAGGCATCGTAAAGACCGTCGTAATTGTTACCTTTGGGGACGGAGAAAAATGTCGCTTTGGGGCGGTTTTCCGGCACGGGACGGACGTTGGCCTGATAGATCAGGGGCATGGGCAGCTGCGGATTTGCCAGTACGCTGAAAGTCAGAGCGCCGTTACTGGTGCGGAAATCGAAATTTTCCACCGCTTTATCGCCGTCAAACGACCGCGGCCCGAAGTGTCCGGCAGATTTGCCGGAGATGTCGATGGTAAATTTCTCTCTGGCAAGCGTTTTATCAACGGGAAGTGTAAACGTGCGTTTGGGAGCAGTTTCCAGCGGCAGGATCTGGCTCCACATCACTTTGCCGCCGGCTTCAAAGGTCAATTCCATCTGATATTTGCCCCGTTTGGGGGCGTTAAAGAGCATTTTGTTTTCCCGGCTCCATTTGCCCGGAGCGACCCGGGTGGCAGTCTGCCGGGTTTGCAGGATCTTGCCGTTGGCATCGACGAGTCGGGCTTTGACCCAGCCTTTGATATCCTCACCGCCGAAGCGGGTCAGATGCATGGAGATCACCAGCGGCTGACCGGGGACGAAGCGGTTGAGATGCTCCGCATCACTCAACAGCGTGTATACGGCATTGCTGCTGCGGAGTTTCAAATTATATCTGACGCTGAAATCGCTTTTCAGCGTAAAAATCTGCTGTTTGCCCCGGTACATCCCGTCACCGCTGCCGCGCATGACCCGGACGGCGATGACGTTTTCACCGGCTTTCAGTTTGCCTGCCGGGACGAAATATTTGCGGACCAGCCACGAGGAACCCTGCAGCGGTTTCGGAAACCGTCCCACCACCGGCATTTTTTCGCCGTTGACAAAAGTGTGGTCAAAAACGCTGATCGCACCGAGCGACAGCAGCAGATCTCTGCCGGAAAAATTTTCCGGCAGCGTAAAGCGCAGCCGGTACCATGCCGGTCCTTTGCCGGTGATTTTCTGTGCCGAAAGCGCCATGCCGGTTTTGCCGGTTATCCATTGGGAGTCGTCGAAATCCGGAGCTGCAAACGCCGGATCATCGCCGATTTTGATTTTCCACTGATCCTGCGGCAGCTCCAGCACTTCATCCGTCAGAAACGGGACGGTGTGACGCTCCACCGGATTCAATGCCGCACCGGTTCGGATATTGTCGGGGATCACGCCGCCGCCGGCAACCAGTTTGTTACTGTCCCTGCCGCAAAGAGTCCCGGCGGCGATCAATACCGCCAGCAGAAAAATCTTTTTCATCAGTCCATCTCCTCCCACGTAATATTTTCTTCCTCGATTTCCCCTATTTTTTTCGGCTGTACGTGCATATCGACCCACAGAATATTGCTGTTTTTATTATGGTGGAAACCGGCACGGTCATTGGTCAGACCTTTATTTCCGTTGAGAGTATTGAACGCTCTGCCGCTGCCGTTGTAATCCGGAGCATCGGACATGGCTATTATCATGGACGGGCGGGGGATCGAACCGACTTTGCGCCGCGGGAAACTTCCCCAGCTGCTGATCGGAACAGTGCTGCCGACTTCGTCAAAAAACGGCAAAACACAGGCGTTGATGCTGAAATCAACTTCATTGTTTGAACCATCCCATTTATTGCCGGGGCAGTTGGTTACCGTATTTTTGCCCTCCAGGAATTTCTGCGCCTCGGCTTCAACGGAGGAATAGTTCAATCCCATCAATTGGAAAAGTTTAGACGTTCTGGTTTTGAGAACCAGTTTACCCTCATATCCTGCCGGCAAAAAGTCATCGTACGCCGCCGCATACGCATTCAAACCCTGACCGATCTGCTTGAGATTGCTTTGACACTGGGTTGCCAATGCGCGGTCACGGGATCTTTTCAACGTCGGCAGCAGCATACCGGCGAGAATGGCGATTATCGCAATAACGACCAGCAGTTCTATTAAAGTGAAACCGTGTGCGGGGGACAAGGAAAACTTTCTTTTCACGGGAAAAGAGAGTTTTCCCTTTCCCCCGCGCCCCTTTTCTCTTTCAAAGAAAAGCGAAATACTTTTTTGAAAAAAACACCACAGCAAAATACATGTTTGACAAGTTTTGCTTACCAGCAGTTCGATCAAAGTAAACAAGTTGTGAAGTTTCATATGCGATCTCTCCTTAAGTTATTTGCCGGTATTGACGGGTGCATCCAGTTTGCGGCGCACCGGAACTTTGATGCTGTTCTGCGTGGCGACATCGTCGGCGATGATCCCGTCCACGAGAATATTGGCGACCACCGGGCCGGAGGGCGTCAGCGTGACCCAGGTGATGTGATCCATTTCGCCGTATTCCGGGCCGCGGTGCGCCGGAATGCGTTTTTTGCCCTCGCGGGGGATGCCGCCGCCGCAAGTTGATAATACATAATAATTTCTGCCGTAACGGCTGAATTTGGTATAACGGTGCCAGTCGCCGGCAAACACGGTGTAATTTTTACCGGCAAGGTTTTTTTCGATTTGCCGGAACTCTTTGGTGTCGAATTTCGGATGGTGCATGAAAATAAACGTCCAGCGGACGGAAGCGTGTTTTTTCAGCGTCTCCTGCACCCATTGCAGCTGTGCCGCTGAAATGGGGGTCGGCGAATTGCTTTTATCCCCGTCCTCCATCGTATTCAGGACGATAAAGAGCGCATTGCGGTAGGTGAAACTGTAATAGGTGCGCTTGCCGAAGTTATCCTGCCATACCGCCTGCGAAGTTGCAAAACGGTTGTTGGCAGAGACGTTGCGGTTGATATCATGGTTGCCGACGGTGTAAAAGAAGGGCATTTTCAAAATCGCTGTTTTGGCGCGTAACTCTTTCCATTGGGCGTCGATTGGGGGATTTTTGCTGTTTACACCCTCAACCAGATCGCCGACACACATTACAAAATCCGGACAGAGCGAATTGATTTTGTGCATTGCCGCCTGAAACACCCCTTTGCGGGCACCGCCGGTACGGTCAGGAACGACGGCAAAAGTGAAATTGCCGCGGTCAACGGAAATGTCGGGAAAATTTTCATTTGTCCACGGTTTTTTATCTCCGGTGACGTCAGAGGCAAACTCCGGATGTGCCCCCCAGAGTGCGGCGGCGGTCACCAGAATTGTCAAAAGTGCGATCTGTTTCATTTTCGGCTCCAGTTTTTTCAAAATATGGAATTTTTCCCGTTCGTTCGTTTTTTATGCACAGATCATAAGCCGTGCCATTGAAAAAATTTGTTATAACCATAATATAAGATAATTTCACCCTGCCGGTATTGCAATTGCTTGACAAACAAAAAATGTATGTTATATTTGCAAAAGTGTTTATACATTTTTCATTTCCGGCAGGTTTTTAACATGTTCAAAATCAAAAAAGTTTTTTTCCGGAACGGCGACTCCATCATCGAGGGGCAGAATTACGGGCCTTACCCCCGGCATGAATTCAAATATATGCGTTCGATCAAAGAGTTCAGCACGCCCGGAGTCAGCTATCCGCTGCTGATCCGCAGCTGCGGCAGCGATTACTGGCACAAAAACTGCTGGCGAAAACGTACCAACAGCGATGTTTTCGCAGTGGAGTATGTGCAAAAAGGCACTTTTATTTTCCGGCAGGGTGGTCAGACCGTCCGGGTCAATCCGGGGGAGATTTTTCTGGTACAGCAGGGGACAAACAACTCCACGCACTGCGAAAGTGAAACCGGGGAAAAGAGGGTCATCATCATCACCGGGCCTCTGCTGCCGCGGCTGCTGGAACACTACAAACTTGCCCGTCTCAACAACATTATTCCGGTCGACCGCAAAAAAATCGATGCCTTTTATGACCGGATCACCCACCTTGCCGCCCGGGAAAGTCTGAAAAATTACACGGCGCTCTCGGAGGAGAGTTACGCTTTTCTGATGGAACTTGCCCGGCAGGCGGTCAACCGGGATTATCCGCAGGAATTGCAAAATGCGCTGGAGTATATTCAGTGCAATCTGGATAAATCCCTGACTTTGCAGGAGATAGCTTCACACTCCAACGTCAGTTCTGCAACCCTTTTCCGGCAGTTCAAACAGCATTTGCACGTTTCGCCGATAAGGTATTTTTCCGATCGCAAACTGGAGCGTGCCGCCGAACTTTTCCGGCAGAAGTGCTACTCGGTCAAAGAGGTCGCCCAGATGCTGAATTTCTCCT
>SUVU01000118.1 GCA_015061865.1 Lentisphaerota bacterium | reverse complement strand
CGGTTGGATCTGACCGTTATCAGGTGATTGACAAATCACAATCAATAATTCTTTAATGCAAGTTTCACAAAATTTGAGATAGTAACAATTTATGAATAAACCGTTGATTTGCGATTTTTCCATCCTGCGCGAATTGCGTAAACAGCATGATTTGAGTATAGCTCAACTTTCGGAACGCAGCGGCGTTGCCGCCAGTGTCATATCCAAACTGGAGCGCAATTGTCACACTGCGGAAATGGAGACACTTTTCCGGCTGGCACGGGTTTTCGGGATCACGTTGAGTGATTTTATTTCGCTGGCGGAGAACCGCACCAGCCACCGGGTCAGTTCGGAGCGTTATGTGTCCGGGGATTTCATATTTGACCGGGTGGATTACGGTAATATGCGGGCGATGCACGCCGTTGCCCATGCCGGGGCGAAACTCTCCACGCCCTCACTGCACCGGGACGATTACGAATTATTCTGGGTGCTGAAAGGTGAAGTGCGCTTCACGCTCCCCGGCGAAGTATACGAATTATCGGCGGGCGAATCCATCCAGTTTGATGCGCTGCTGCCGCATACTTACGAGGCATTGAGTGACTGTGAAATCATCATAACCCATCTTAAAAAAGGCAAAAGGTTCTGAATCATGGCAAATAATTACGCTAAAGTGGCACAATTCAAAACGGTCGATGCTTTCCGGGCTTACCTGAAAGAGCAGGGTATTGCCATCGGTTTGGCAGATTTGCCGCCGCCGGAAAAATCGGTAATGGCGCAAGCGCTGGAATATCGCGGCAAAACGATCGGCAACCGCTGGGCGATCTTGCCGATGGAGGGATGGGATTGCACCGCAGACGGAGCGCCCAGTGGATTTACCCGGCGGCGGTGGCTGAATTTCGCCGCCAGCGGAGCGAAACTTATCTACGGCACCGAAGCGGCGGCGGTGATGCACTCCGGCAGGAGCAATCCGCAGCAGCTGCTGGTTGCCCCCCATACCGCAGCGGCATTGACCGCCATCTGCCGGGAAATGCGGCAGACGCACCGGGAAAAATTCGGCACAGATGAGGATTTGCGTATCGGTCTGCAATTGACCCACTCCGGCAGATACAGCCACCCCAATCAGGCGGCGGTACTGGAATCTGTCACCGCATACAGCCACCCGCTGCTGGATGTGAAGTTCAAAAATTCCGCCGCCAATGTGGTCAGCGATAAAGAGGTGAAAAATATCATTGACCACTTTATCCGGGCGGCGGTGATCGCGCAAAAAGCTGGATTTGACTTCGTGGACATCAAACACGCCCACGGTTATCTGGCGCATGAATTTCTCTCGGCGGTAGACCGGGAGGGGGAATACGGCGGCAGTTTTGAGAACCGCACCCGCTTTTTCCGGGAGATCGCCGCCGGAATCCGCAACGCTGCACCGGGATTGGAAATTTCTGCCCGGTTGAGTATTTTTGACATTCTGCCGTTTATCAAAGGCGCAGACGGGGTCGGTCAGCCGATGGAGTGGCAGGGGGAATACCCCTACGCTTTCGGCGGGGACGGCAGCGGGATGAATATGGATGAAAATCTCACCGAACCGGTGAAATTTGTCGAAATGATGCAGCAATACGGCGTCGGCATGATTTGTGCCACCATCGGCAGTCCGTACTACAACGTCCACATGCAGCGTCCGGCGTATTACCCGGTCGCCGACGGTTACGAAATGCCGGAACATCCGCTTTACAACGTTTCCCGTCACATCAAAGCGGTGCATGAGTTGAAAAAACGCTGTCCCGGCATCAAAATCATCGGTTCCGGCTACACTTGTCTGCAGGAATATCTGCCCCACGCCGCCGAATATGCGGTCGCTCACGATATGACCGATTTTGTCGGTATCGGCAGAATGGTGTTATCTTATCCGGAAATGCCCGCTGATTTGCTGGCGGGAAAACCGCTGAATAAATGCAAAATCTGCCGGACATTCGGGGATTGCACCAATGCGCCCCGCCACGGGATGATTTCCGGATGCTATCCGCTGGATCATTTTTACAAACAGCTCCCTGAAGCACTGAAACTTAAGAATATAAAGGAGAATCAGAAATGAGTTTTGCTGAAAATTGTACTGCTGTCGTCAATGCGTTGAGTGAAATCAAAATCGTGCCGGTACTGGTGTTGGATGATGTCAAATCCGGTTTGAAAATGTGTGAAATTCTGGTGGAGTGCGGTCTGCCTGCCGCCGAAATCACGTTCCGTACCGCCGCCGCCGGGGAGGTGATCCGTGAAGCTGCCAAAGCGTTTCCGCAGCTCTATATCGGTGCGGGTACGATCCTCAATGTCCGGGATTTGGAACGGGCATTTCTTGCCGGGGCGCGTTTTGCGGTCGCTCCGGGTTTCAATCCGACCGTGGTCAAAGCGGCGGTCGCCAATGAATGGGCATTTGCGCCGGGAGTCTGCACCCCCAGTGAAGTGGAACAGGCGATGGAACTTGGCTGCCGCTTCCTGAAATTTTTCCCTGCCGAAGCTGCCGGAGGGGTCAAAATGGTCTCTTCGCTGATCGCTCCCTACAAACATCTGGGCGTTAAATTCATGCCCACCGGCGGCATCACCACCGCCAATGTCGCCGCTTACTTGGCCGTCAAAGAGATCGTTGCTGTCGGCGGCACCTGGCTGGGCAAATCTGCCGAGATCCAGGCGGGCAACTGGGAGGCGATCCGTGCCACGGTAACTGCGGCGGTGGAGTTGAAAAACAACCTCTGACCGGGGAAATGCGATGAAAAAATTATTTTTGTTACTTTTAGCGCTTGCCGTAAATCTCACCGGGAGTGCCGCTTTGCTCCGGGTGGAATTCAACGGTCAGCAGGCAGTTGCCGATTTTTCTGACGTGACTGCAAATAAATTACAGCGCGGAAAAACTCCGTGGGTCAAACCGGAATTGCGCTCCTCCCATTTGCTTTTCACCGGCAAATGCAGTAAAAACTGGCAGCAGTTCGAGTGTGCTTTCACCCCCCGCAACAGCGGCAAAATCCGGCTGCTGCTGCGGAGCAATTACGCTGCCAGAGAAAAAGTGCAGTGGGTCGAGTATGACCGTCTGGAAATCACCGGAGCCGCTGTCAAAAATCCCTCATTTGAAAATCTTGACCGCAGCGGCAATATCACCGGCTGGCGCTTGCGGCAGGAGAATATGCTGACCGGCCGCCCGGATGCGGCGGACGGCAAAAATCATATCCGTGCCAGTCACGATTTTTATGTGATGCAGGATGTGGCGGTCACGGCGGGCAAAAGGGTGACCCTGCGTTTTGCCGCCCGCAGTAACGGCAAAGTCGAAACTGCTCCGGCGGCAAGTTCCATGATATTGAAAAAATCCACTCCGGTCCAACTTGGCGTAACCAATTACCCCAGAGAGTATTACCGCTATTACGATGCCAAAGTCAAACTGCTGCCGCTGAAAAATAAAGGCATTACCCCGGAGCAGATCACTTTGGAGCGAGACCCCGGCGTGATGCACTTTCCCGAAGCTGATTTTGCCGTTCCTGCAGCCGGTAAAAACCGTACTGATGCACTGCAAGTGCCGCTGGAATTGCTGGAGGAGTCCGGCATCAGCCGCATCGCCCGGGTGCGGTGCGGGATCCCGCTGCCGGAAGCGCAGTTTTACGATTTGAATTCACTGCGGATCACCGATCCTGCCGGGAAAATCGTTCCGGCGCAGTTTGCGGCGCTTGGTTTCTGGCGTGACGGTTCGGTGAAGTGGGTGCTGGCACAATTTGATGCGCCGCTGCAGCCGCACGAAAAATCACTCTGGCAGCTGACCGCTTCCGACCGTGAAGTGCCTGCGTTTACGGCGGTCAAAGTCACCAATTCCGCTGATACCATCACCGTAAATACCGGCAAATTGAGTGCTGTCATCGACAAAAAACACTTTGCGCTGCTCCGGGATGTCCGGGTAAACGGCAGCAAAACCGGCTCATTTCTGCCGCTGACCGTGCGGGATGAACACGGCAAAGTGTGGCATAGTTCGGCGTTTGCTCCGGACAAAATCACCCTTGAGGAGTCCGGCGCTTATCATGTGGTGGTCAAAGTTTCCGGCTCTTACGGCAATACTCCCGATGCTCCGGGCAAATATGTGGTGCGGATCGGGTTTACTGCCGGCAGTGCGGCGGTGGATTTTACCATCACTCACATCAACAGCCGTTTGACGACCGAATTCACCGATTTGACGTCGATCGTACTGCCGTTTGTGCCGGAAGTTCCGGCGCGGATATTGACGATGGAGTTTGCTCCGGGCAGTGCCATGCAGACGTTGTCGATCGAAAACGGCAGATTTTTTCAGCAGGATGAAAAAACTTTGGCGATTTACGGCAGCACCTGTCAGGCGCAGCTGACCGGAGCGGGCAGAGCCGGAAATCTGACCTTTGCCCTGCGTGATGCGGCGTTCCGTTACCCCAAAGCATTCAGTATCAGCAATAATGCCGTGAATTTTGAACTGCTGCCCGCACTGCCCGATGCCAAATTCGGCACCAAATTGCCGCATTATCTGCAATTTCCTTTCTGCGAGGGCAAATACCGTTTAAAGTGGGGCATGAGTTTCACCGAACACCTGACCATCGACTTCAGCGGCGAAACCGATCATAAAACCCTTGCCGCCAAAGAGATCATCCCGGTCATCGACCGGAAATATCTGGCATCGACCGGAGTTATCCCCGGCGTGACGGCAGAAAAAATCTCTCTGTTCGACCGCTGGGATCAGGCGGCAACGGCGGCATTTTATGAACACCTGAAAATCAAAGCCGCCCAGCGCGAATACGGTTTCCTCAATTACGGCGACTGGTTCGGCGAACGGGGCAGAAACTGGGGCAATAACGAGTACGATCTGGCGCATGGATTATTTATGCTGTTCAGCCGTACCGGCAACCGGGATCTTTTCCGCTGGGCGCTGACCGCCGCCCGCCATCAGGCGGATGTCGATATCATCCATGCTTACGTCGATCCGGTCTATATCGGCGCCAACGCCCAGCACGGCATCGGTCATACCGGGATCAACCATCAGCGGGTCTATCCCGGCAGCTGGAGCTGGCCCATAGATTACTCATTTGGGGGCAAAAACGGCCACACCTGGAGCAACGGTATGCTTGATGCGTGGTGTTTTGCCGGGGATGCGGCGGTGATGGATTCGGCGCTGAAACTCGGTGAACACCTGACCTGCATCACCGCCAACAGATTGAAAAAACTCGGCACTCACGAGCGCTCGGTCGGTTGGAGCGTCAAAGCGCTGCTGGCGTATTACAACGTCACCGGGCAGCAGAAATATCTCGATGCCGCTTCAAAATTGATCAAAATCGCTTTGCAGGAGCAGAAATTCGATCAGGGCGGCGCCTGGCCGCACAAACTGCCCCCCGGCCACTCCGGAGGATATAAAAATGCTTTCGGCAATACCCCGTTTCTGATCGGCACTCTGCTGGGCGCACTGCGTGAATATCACCGCTGCACCAACGATCCGGCGGTGGCAAAGTCGATCATCGCCGCCGGCTTATGGCAGCAGCGCAACTGGAGCGACAGTGCCTGCGGATTTCCATATACGGCATCGTGGGATCATAAACCGTACTTCCCCCACAGATACAGTTTGAATGGTCTGGTCGCTCCGGGGATCACCTACCGGGCACTGCTGACCGGAGACCGCACCGGATTTGACATCGGCAGTAAAACTGTGGCGCTGGATAATTTGGTCGGGATCACCCCGGACGGCAAATCGCTGGCGATCAAACTGGTTTACGCCAATGATCTGATGGAGGATCTGCTTCAGTTCCGCCGGCGGTATCCGGATAAAAGCGGTATTGAGTTGACTTTGCAAGCCATGCTCAAACTTTTCCGACCGGAAAAACTCTCTTTCAAAGCCAGAGCGCCGGAACGCAAAGAATTCATCATTATTCTCAATGCCCCTGAAGCAGAATTCACCGCCACCCGTACCAGAGTCGGTTCGCGCCCGGAGCCCAAACCGCAATGGTCACTGCAGCTGCTTGCTCCGGATGGAAAAATCCTGGCGCAGGAAACCCGGCCGATCACGCAGGATCATACCGCTAAATTCAAAATTTCCGGCAAAATTGGTGATGTTTTCCGTCTGGTACTTGACGATGATATGACGGCGTTCTGGGATGTGCCGCCGGGCAAAGGCTTTCAGGCCTTTATCAAACTGGATCGCCAGAGTGCTTTCAGTGCGGCGCATCCGGCGGCGTATTACTTCACCGTGCCTGCCGGAACGGAGCAATTCACTATCACCCTCGGCGGCGTCCATGTCGGGCCGTTCAATGGCTGGATCATCCGCCCGGACGGGACGGTGGCAGGGCAGATTTCCGGAGTGAATTCCAAAATTTCCCTGCCGTGGACTGAAAACCGGCAAAAAACCGCAGCAAGC
>SUVU01000117.1 GCA_015061865.1 Lentisphaerota bacterium | reverse complement strand
CCGTGCCGCCGGAAACGTGGACTATATCCTCGACGAATCTGACACCTGTCCGCATAACCGGTACAGCAAAAGTGCGATCAGTATGCACGCCCATATTGCCGGATCGATCCTTAATGGTTCATCCGGCGCGAAACTCTGGATCACCAATTTGCGTAATGATTTGAAAACTTCAACCGCCGGGTATGAGCGGATACTGAAAAAACACCGGCAATTCTACGATGCGCTGTTGGCAGAAATGCCCCATGTTACCTGGCTCGGGCCGGTTACACCGCTGATCGATGTCCGGAAAAATTTCAATCCGGCACGGGCGCGGGCTGGATTTTATAATTGGAAAGATTTTCAGGTCGATATCCTCAACCGCAAAGGTATTCCCGGACGTTACGAATTTGTTTCCGGCGATGCGGTTTATCTGCTTACCGGCGGTGTCGTAGATTGTTTGAGTGATGCAGAGTTGCGGACGGCATTGAGCAGCAAAGCGGTGGTTGACGGTTATGGTGCTAAAAAGATCGCCGCCAGAGGTTTTGCCGCTTATCTCGGTTGCAAACCGATTGCCAAACCATACCGCAGCAGCGGTGAGTGGTTGACTTTTGCCAAGCCATATTATATGCGGTTTCAAAACAATTTTACGCTGCCGTATTTCAGCGAATTAGCTCCCGGGGTGGAAATTCTGGGTGAATGCCGCTTGAAAGATAAAAGCACCGGAAAAAGTGAATTTGTCGCTCCCGGGACGATTTTTTATCGCAATCCTGCCGGCGGCAAAGTCGTTACCCGGGCGGTAGCGGTCGGATTCAACCGCTACAATGATTACGGTGAAGAGGTGAAAATGATGATGCTGGAAATTTTCCGGCGTCTGGATGACAAACTTATTCCGTTCTACATCGGCGAGGAGCAGCCGGTTTATTTCCGGTGCGGCAAACACGATCAGGGCGGATATTTGCTGGGGATCGTCAATCTCTGTTTTGATTCGATGGAAAATATCGACCTGCGCACCAAAGAAGCGGTCAAGTCAGTGGAAATTCTTGCCGGTGATGGCTGTTACCGTCCGTTGAAGTTCCGGCGGACAGCCGAAGGGCTGGTTATTGATAAAAATGTATTGTGTTATGAAACCGTGATATTGCGAATAAAATAACAGGAGGATGGGATGAGAAAATTATTGTTTTTGATGGCGATCATTGCCGGGGTGGTGCTTCAGGCGCAGCCGTTGCAGGTGGTGATTACGCAGGATAAAAAAGATCACCGTTACCAGATTTCTGAACCGGTGAAATTTCATGTTTCAGTGGTCGATAAAACCGGTAAAGCCGTTCCCGGTCAGGTCGTGGAATACCGCTTTACCGGTGACGGCGGGGTAGATGATGCCGGGAAAATCACCAGCGCGGACAAACCGGTGGATTTGACGGCGACGATCAATGTCAGCGGTTTTCTCCGGCTCAATGCCAAACTTGCCGGGAGTAAAAAAAGTGTGGATTCCGGCGCCGCATTTGAACCGGAAAAAATCGTTTCATCCACTCCGTATCCGGCTGATTTTGATGCGTTTTGGGCAAACGAATTGAAATTGCTCCGGGAACGCAGTAAAAATATGAAAATTACCATCACTCCGGCTCCCACTCCGGAAAGATGGGCGGCAAAATGGAATTCGTTTGATGTCCGGTTGGAAGATGGTGTGATTAATGCCACCGGCACACTGATCATTCCCAAAAACGCCAAACCGAAAAGCCTGCCGATCGTGATGTGCTTTTTCGGTGCCAGCAAAATCGGCGGTTATGCAACTTATATTTACAAAAATTATGACTGCATCAGCTTTATTATGAATTTGCATGATACCAAAAATATTGTGACTAAACCGGAAATCGCCAAATTGCGCAAACGTGCCGATATCCGCAATTACCAGTACCGTTCTCCGGACAGTGCGGCTGATTACGGCACCGGGATCATTTTCCGCCGGGTGCTGCGCTGTAAAGATTATTTGAAATCCCTGCCGGAGTGGGACGGCAAAAATGTGATCGTCCGCAGTTCCAGTATGGGGGGCGCGCAGTCGATCGTGGCAGCATATAATGATCCGGATGTGAAATTGTGTGTCGCCGGAGCCCCTGCCATGTGCAACCACTTCGGGGTTTTGAATAATCAGTTTTCCGGCTGGCCCCGGCTTTTCAGCCATCCGGTGCTGGTCAAAAACGTTGATTTACGCAGCAAAGCCGAAAAAGTCATGCCTTATTTTGATATCGTCAACTTTGCCAGAGGTGTCAAATGTCCGGTGATCATGAGCGTGGGATTTATTGATTACGTTTGTGCGCCGACCAGTGTTTATGCAGCGTATAATGCGCTGGGGTCGACCAATAAAGTGATCCATGAAGTGCCGATGGGCAATCATGGTACCAATTTTGATAAGTCACCCGGCAGGGTCCCCGGTGTATTTGGATACGGCGGTAACGAAGTCAACCGCTTGATTCGCAAAATGCTCGCTGAAAATATCAAATCAGGCAGCCAGGGGAAATGAGTTATGAAACGGAACCAAACGCACTTCACTTTGATCGAACTGTTGGTCGTGATTGCCATTATCGCCATTCTGGCGGCAATGTTGCTGCCGACGCTGCAAAAAGCGAAACAAGCAGGTGTTCAGACTAACTGTATGGGGAATTTTAAGCAAATCGGCAGTGCGATGCAAATGTATATTTCAGACATGGATGATTATCTGCCCGGGCCTGCTGCATCATCTCCCAGCCGGTCGGTCAGCCCGGAAAATAATAATTTCACCCATGCGCTGGAAAAACTTTATTTGAAAACTTTCCGCAGTAAAAACGGTGATTATAAGGGAGATATTTCTCCCTATAATTCCAAAGTCTGGTATTGTCCGTCCTACGGGAAAGAATTTTTTGAGCAGGAGGCGGTGCGTTCCAGCGGCAAGCGTATCGGTTGGCTCAATAACAAAAATTATGGCGATTCCGATGCCCGTGTGACGTGGAAAAATCCTTTCGGATACCCGTCCGGGTCCAATAAATCTGATCCGAAAAAAATGCAGGCTACATTCGGTCGGGCGGTGAAATTTGAGGGGAATCCGGTCAAAATCCCGTTTTCGCAGATCCCGATTTATGCAGAATACACCTCTCATGGCGGCTCTTCGCCATATTCGGCGTGGCACAATAAAACGACGTCACTTTTTTATGCTGACGGTCACTCCGGTGGCGTGAAAACGGAAATCAATTGGTGCCCGCGGGGAGATTGAAACGTACAGTAACCTGACATGTCGATCATATAAGGAGAAAAAGGAAATGTTGAAAGTCGGTTTGGTCGGTTGCGGTGGTATCGGTAATGCCCATGCTAATGCCTGGACGCAGGTTGAGGGCGTTGAACTTGCCGCAGTATGTGATCTGGATTTTGCCAAAGCACAGGCGCTGGCGGAAAAATACCACAGCACTCCGTATGGCAATATTGATGAGCTGCCGGCAGATTTGGATATTGTCAGCGTGGTGACGCCGCCTGCGGCGCATTATGCCGTGGTAAAAACTCTGTTGGAGCGCGGTAAAAATGTTTTCTGCGAAAAACCGCTGACCATTGATGTCGCACAGGGCGAAGAGCTTGATGCGCTTGCCAAAGCCAGAGGTTTGCAGCTGGGAGTCGGATTCAAAATGCGTTTTGAACCGGTGTTTCAGATGGCAAAAGAACTTTATCCGGAAATCGGCAAACTGGTCGCTGTCGTGACCACTAAATTGCAGAAATTCGATCCCCGTCCGGATAAAGCGTGGGTCACCAGAACCGGGGCGATGTATGAGTTGTCCATCCATGATTTCGATTTGCTGAGTTTCATCACCGGCAAATTTCCGGAAAAAGTCATTGCTGCCAAAGTCAAACACTCCCGCGGCTGGGAGAAAGAAGATTCTTTCAACGCACTGGTAGATTACTCTGACGGCGTTACTGCCACGCTGCAGGGGATGTATTGCGATGAAACGAAATTCTGTTTCCGTGACCTGACCATTACTCTGCTCGGCGAAAATGGCTACATGCGTATCGAACGTCCTGACCGGATCGTGATGCACACCGGCGATTTCCGGGTGGTGGATGTGCCTAAAGCCACGAAAAATCAGTTTATTATGGAACTGGAACACTTCCGTGATGCCGTGCTGGGCAAGTGCGAAAATACTCTTAAAGCCGCTGACGCCAACCGCATGACCAAACTCATTGAGGACATCCGTTTGGCAGGTGAATAAGTTTTGCCGGTAATTACAGCACCACCGTTTGACGACGGTGGTGTTTTTTTGTTGTGGATTTCAGCGGTATGGGTTGAAATTTTCTCCGGGAAATGGTATACTTTACAGATGACAGAAAATTTGTAAAATGGAGATATAAATAATGGCAAGCAGAGTTTTTTTTATTCCACTGTCCAAACACTCTGATGATCGGGAACGTTCTGATGCCGGAAGACGGATTTTAACTGCTTTGCTGGAAAAATCCGGCGGCATAGCTCCTGAATTGCCGCTGAAACTTCACTTCGGCGAACGGGGCAACCGCACTTATCTGGCTCCGGAAGTCTATGACGGTATGATCGAGGTGATCGAAAGCCGTGGCAGTAAAAGTTTTTTTACCGAAACCAGTGTGCTTTACGGCGGCGAGCGTTTCAAAGCTGAAAAACATATCGCTCTGGCGCAGAAACACGGCTTTACCCGCTTGCCGGTGGTGATCGCCGACGGTGATAACGGCGAAGCTGCAGTCAATGTGCCGGTCAGAAACGGCAGACACTTTCAAACTGCTGCGATCGGTAAAGTGCTGGCAGATGCGGAGCAGGTATTGGTCATTTCGCACTTTAAAGGGCACATGCTGGCAGGTTTTGGCGGAGCGATCAAACAGTTGTCCATGGGATTTGCCTCCAAAGGCGGCAAAATGGCGATGCACCTCGGCGTGAAACCGCGGATCCGGGCCTGGAAGTGCAGAGCCTGCGGAGTTTGTGCCACCCGCTGCAATGCCGGAGCGATAATCAAAGACAAAAAATACCGGATCGACCGGGACAAATGTATCGGTTGCGGTGCGTGTTTTTCAATTTGTCCCCATCATGCAGTGTCGGTGTTGACGCTGGCTGGGATAAAAAATGCGCTGTTCGGCAATAATGTGTTCCGGCAGAAGTTAGTGGAATACGCTATGGCATCGCATGATGGCAAGCGCAATATTTATATTACGTTTGCCGTCAATGTCACCCCCGGCTGTGATTGTGAGCCGCGCCGGATGTCAGCGTGCGTGCCGGATATCGGGGTATTCGGCAGTTTCGATCCGGTGGCGCTGGATTGTGCCTGCTATGATAAAGTGAAAGCTGCCGGCAAAAGTTTCCGGGGCAGGGCGCAATTGGATTACGCCGAAAAGATCGGTTTGGGCAGTTGTGATTACGAGTTGGTGGAATTATGAATAAAGGCGAAGATTTTCAAATCTGGCGCACCAACCGTGACCGCTGTTTTCTGCATAACGGCAAAGAGGTTAAAGTGCCGGATGAATGGATATTTGTCCCATCCGGCGATCCCGGCTTGACCCGGCGCTTGAAAGCTGTTACCGAATGTTGGGTGGTGGTGCATAAACGGAAAAACCGCATCGAAGCTCTCGGCGTGTGGGCGGATAAAAATGCAGTTTCCCAGGTAAAAGCCGATTTGGAAACCGAGCGCAGTAATCCGGCGTATTTGCGCCGTTTGGAGAGCGCCCGTCAGGCGCGGATCGCCAAACAGGATGCATATGTGGTGGAATTCCGGCAGGCCGTAGTGGATTTTCTCGCTTTTGCTCCAGTGTACGAAGAAATGGCGTGGGATCTTGCCGATGCGGTGACCGATTTGGCGATCCCGGTCGGCAGCGGTACGGTTGCCCGGACGGAGCGTATTCCATTGGCACAGCGGGCTGAAGCGGCGGTGATAGCGTGGATGCGCCACCAGACCACCAATTACGACCGGATGTTTATTGCCAATATCCGGGGCGAAAGACGGGCGGTGCGCCGGACGCTGGCGGAAAATTCCCGGGCGGTATTGGAGCGTTACCGCAAAGGCGAACCGATCGAAGAAGATTGTCCGCTGGCAGCGGCACTGAAGTAAGTAAAGCTGCTTGACAAAAGGCGCGGCAAGAGCTATATTATAACACAATCAACGGACACGAAGTCTGTTACCTCTGTTTCCGGGGTGAACCCCGTATCTTTTATTACCGCAATGCACGTCAGGAAGCGTGTGGAGTTATCGGGCAACGATAGCAAAACATGGAATGTTTCTGATATGATGTGCAAAAAATTTACTTTGATTGAATTGCTTGTGAGCAAAACTTGTCAAATATGTGTTTTGCTGTGGTGTTTTTTCAAAAAAAGTATTTCGCTTTTCTTTGAAAGAGAAAAGGGGCGCGGGGGAAAGGGAAAACTCTCTTTTCACGGGAAAAGA
>SUVU01000116.1 GCA_015061865.1 Lentisphaerota bacterium | reverse complement strand
CCGGGGTGGACAATGCTCTACATACCGTGGTCAACGTCCTTTCCGACCTGACCGCCGATTTGATCGACTATGTGGACAAATTCGTCATCAACGAAGATTGTCTGCTTACGGCGAAAGACGCTTTCTATCTCGGCAACCGCCTTGAAAACGGTGAAACTGACGGCTTCACGACGTTTGACTTCATCACCGACGGTCTGGACAAAGAGTGGACGGCGATCGCCGGAATTGACGACTTCACCAACGCTCAATTCTCCGTCAACGGCGCAGGGTTGACCACTTGGGACGGCAGCGCCGCCATTGAGATCGGCGGTTACAGCCTGACCTACGATGCCACTGACAAAACCATCAAACTGGCGCAGATCACAGCGTAAAACTCAACCAACCCCCACCGCCCGACAGGAAATCCTGCCGGGCGTTTTTTATGTACTGGGAATACTGTGCAAAGCCGGAGTTAGCGACGAAGCGGAGCTGAGGAGCAAGTCCGTCTGCGTTGCACTACGCCGTGACAAGGGCGCGGCGTGAACCCCTGCAAAAAAAACGCCCGGAGGGTTGCTCCGGGCGGTGGGGTTTGGGAAAGATTATTACGCGTTGGTAACTTGTGCCAGCGTCACTTTGTTGTTGATGCGATCAAGAGTCAATTTTATGGTCAAATCATCTTCGGTAACCGTCATCACGTCACCATCCCAAGTGCCGATGGCACCGTTGATGGAGAACTGGGCGTTGGTGAAATCGCTGATACCCGCAACTGCCGTCCAATCTTTATCCAGACCGTCGGTGATGAAGTCAAACGTGGTCACACCGGGTTCGGCGCCGCCCTCAACACGGTTGCCGAGGTAGAATTCGTTATTCGCCGTAAGCGTGTAACCCTCGTTGATGACGAATTTGTCCACATAGTCGATCAAATTGGCGGTGACGTTGGTCGCCAACTCGACCACAGTCGCTTTGGCATAGTCCATACCGGCACTGCTGACCCCGGAAAGACGGTTCAATTCTTTATTTTCACCGGCAAAGGTCAGGTTCACATTATCGACCCAGCTGTAACCATATCTGCCGCCCATGAAGATCGTGTTGACCACCGCATCATCAGAAACGGTGATGTTCGTGGTGGTGACATAGGTTTTGCCGTCAGCGTTCGCACCCGCACCGTAGAGGTAATCGACCGTGCCGCCGGAGATGATGACGTTGGAAGTGCCGACGGAACTGACCGCACCTTTTTCCGCCCAGCCGCCCGCATAGATGCGGCTGTGACTGCCGTCGGTGACGGTGATGTTGACGGTGTCAACTTTAGCGTTACCGTTCTGGCGGGCGTGCGCACCACCATACATATTGGTCGAAACCGCACCGCCGTCGATGTTGATGTTGACTTCGTCCACGGTCAACTGCGCTTCAGCGGCGGCTTCCGCATCTCCTGCGTTACCGTAGAGGTAGCCGCCCGCATAAACTTTTGCCGCCACTTCAGCAGTGCCGCCGATGAGCAACTCAACTTTATCAACTTCCGCAGTATTGCCCGCAGCAACATACGCTCCGCCGACGAGGTTGCTTTCGACTTTGCCGCCCTGGATCGTGGTGGCAATGTTATCCGCATCCGCGCCGGATTTATCGGCGAAGAACGTAACAACTTCGCCATTGGTCATCAGGTTGCTGCCGGTGCCGGCGAATGTGGCAACATCACCGGTAACATTGGCTTCACGCAGAATGAGTGAACCGTTTTCGACCGTCAGGTAGAGATTTTCAACTCCGGTAGTATATTTGCCGATCGCCGTGACTCCGGTGGCGATGGTAACAGCTTTATCCTGATAAAGCGAGCCGTCCACAGAGATATTGACCGCACTGAAATCAGCATTGTTGAAAGCAGTTCCGGCGGCGATAGCATAGGTACCGGCTTTATCCAAGTCAGCGTTTATGGTGATCGTACCGGCAAGAGTCAAAGTACCGGAGTTTTTGACCGTACCGGAAATCACCGCACCGATACCGGTGATGGTTTTGCCGGAAACATCCATCGTGTCAGCGAATTCCGCACTGCCCAGCACGGTAACGCTGTCACCGGTCAGAGCCGTGGCAAGGTCGCAGACATCACCGACGTACCCGGTCTCACCGACGGTCACATAATTCACCCCGGCGGCGAGGTCGGCATTGACGAAATCGCCGAGCAGCACCGTATCGGCGGTGGTGATATACAAGTCATTATCGCCGCCCCAGTAGAGCTGATATTTCGCCGCATCATCGACGACCGGTTTTTCTGCTTTGCACCAATTCGCCGAGTTGGCATCGACAACTTTGGCAAGTTTGGCATCGCCGACGAGGAAACTGCCGCCGAGAATGATCATTTCCGGCGCATGATAACCTTCTTCATGGGCATAGATGGTAACAGTATCTTTGGCAGTTTGCAGCGTAAGCAAACCATCCACATAAGTTTTTCCGCCAGCCAGTCCCAATGCGCCGCCGGCGTTGTTGTTGAATGTCACATTACCGAGCGTCAATGTCGGAACATGGGCGGCGCTTTTCTGAATGGTTACGGCGCCGTTTTTGGCCGTGTTGCTGATAGTCGTATTGTGAATAGATGACGCATATTGTACCGTGTTACTGATGCGCAAAGCGTATTCCGAGGCATTGTTGATGACCGAATCATAAATATGGGCTCCGCCAACGTTTATATATATCGTTGCAACACCGGTATTGGAGTCAAAGCGGGAATTTTTGATAACAACCGTTTCATTCTGAATATACATCGCACCGCCGTTGCTGGTCGCGGTATTATTGATGAAATCACAGTTTTCGATATAAGAGGAATAAGTGTCAGTGTGGGCTCCCCGGAACATCAATGCCCCGCCGACCCGGGCTTCATTACCGACAAATTTCGTATTAGTGATCGTCAATGTGCCGGTATTAACGATCGCACCGCCGCCAGTGGTCGTATTGCCGACAAAGGAGCAATTGTCAATGGTCAGCGTTTTATCGTTGGAAATCGCACTGCCAAGTCCGGCGAAAGTATTTCCACTGGCAGTAGTATACGCAAACGTCACTCCGGAAACGGTGAGTTCGCCATTGGAGTTATAAATGGCAGCACCGCCGGATTTATTGGTGTCGTATTCAATCGTATTTTCAGAAATAGTCGCACCATTGGATCCGGAAATAGTCGTACCGGCAAGCGGAACGATCTGTCCTTCAGCTTTATAAGTGCCGCCCTGCACGAGAATGAATTTTTCCGCCGCAGCGGCATTTTTTACCGAATCATACTGGGCGCCGACGTAAACCGTGCCGTCAATGATTTTTGCGATTTCATCCGCCGGAGTTGCTCCGGCACCGACAAACGCCGCATCTTTATCAGAGACGGTATAGAGTGCGCCGTTATAAATAACGGTACTTTCGGCTTTTGCCGCATCCAGCAGTGAGTTGTAATATTTGCCGAAGTAGACTTCGCCGTTTATTTTTGCCGCACCGGCTTCACCGGCAAGCGCATCGGCATCAACGATCCCCGGGTGGCTTTCGGCGATAACCGCATCATCAGCCAGCACAAACAGGTCGTTGAGATAGGTATAATCTTTGTAGCCGTCGGCAAATTCAATTGCTTTACTGCTGGAGTGATACCAGGAAGTGGCAAAACGGGCATCGACGACTTTTGCCGCAAATTTATCATCCCCGAGGAAACTGGCACCGTCAACTTTGAACGTCGCCGGATAGTGCCACTCCCCGTCGTCAGCATCCTGATAGGTACGGCTGTCGACATAGATGGTATCGGTACTCTGCATCAGCGTGATCGTACCTTTGATCAAACACTCTTTACTATCCACGCGAAGCGAGATCGCCCCCTGAGTTCCGACGTTGCCGTCCAGCACAATACCATTTTTTTCGATGATCAGTTTTCTGTTGATATATACGGCAGCATTGGAACCGGAGCAGGTGTTGTTGGTAAAAGTCACCCCGTCCAGAACCAAAGTAGCGCCATCTCCGCCGGTAGCCTGAATTGAACCGGTCGTGTTGTTGCGGAATGTAGTGTTGACAACGGTGGTCGTCGCATCGTTAACCATCAGAGAAAGAGCGGAATTGTTCTCAAACACGCTATCATTGATCGTCACATTAACGGAGTTGTAAACCGTTGTACTTCCGGTATGGTTGGCAAAAGTGGAACCGGAAACCGAACCGGCACCGCGGTAAAACAGGATCGCCGAACCGGCACGTCCCTGATTACCGGAAAAGTAACAATCTTTAACTGCCAGATATTGGCCGCCTTCAGTAATAAGCAGCGTACCTCCGTAATTGGTGGAGGAGTTGCCGGTAAAAACGCTGTCAGAGACGGTCAGCGAGCCTCCCTGCACACAGACCGCACCGCCGCCATAATTACCGCCACTGGTATTACCGTTATAAGCGTTTTCTGAAAAAGTCACACCGGAAATGGTGTTTTCACTGCCATTAACCCAAACCGCACCGCCGCCATAGCAGGTTTTGACTTTGCTGGTATTGACGTTGCCGGAAACCACCACCGGAGCAGCCGTGCCGCCGATGATGGTGTCGCCATTCATGATGATCTGACCGTCGCTGTAAGTGCCGCCGGCGACGGCAACCAAACTTTCAGCATCAACCGCAGTGGTGATTTTGTCGTAAGCGGTACCCTCATAAATGGTACCATTGATCGTCGCTCCGGTCAAACCGGTTTTGGAAACAATCCCTGTACTCATAATGCGTAATCTCCTGATTTACATTGATTTTTAATTATTACCAATCATCATAGATTATACCGGATAAAATACGCATTTGCAACAGCAAAATATTCGGATTTTCAACTTTTTAAAGAATTGATATAAATTGATTGAAAAATCTCCCGGTCGGCATACGCCGGAAATGTCTCTGCACGCGGTATTGATGATACAGCTCAACCGTGTTTCAGAAAATTTGTGACCTTAATCATTTACTGAAACTTCAAATGGAGAAACCTGCAAGCCGTTACTGCCGGATAAGTTGGCATCAAGCGGATTGTCACTCCAGCCGTAGCGGAGTGTTTCCGGCACGGCGACATGACAGGAAGATACTTCCAGCGTATTGCCGTCAAGTATGGTTCCGGATGCCGGGAAAAACCTGCCGTCACTGCCGGCAAGCATCAATGTCTGCACCGCTGCGGCAGCCAGAGTACCGTCAAAGGTGACGGTCAGGGTGTTTCCCTGCCGGCGGCAGTGCTGCGGAGTTGGTGCCTGGATTTTTTCAGCGGCGATAATGCCGCAAATTTCACCGACCGGACGCTTGTCCGGCGGGTGGAGGTCATTGACATCACCGTATTTCACCGTCACCGCCAGCAACGCATTGCTCTCCTGCGCCGCCTGCCGCTGGGCGTTGCGCAAAATCGCCCACTGGCTGAATTCGCTGTACGCATGGACCCGTTGAAATCCGGGCAGCTGGATAATGATGAATTCCAACTGCCGCCGCCAGCGCCGCCGCCAGTCAGCGATCAGCGTATTGAGCAGACGGCGGTATTCACGTGCCTGACAAATGGCGTTGGCTTCACCCTGATACCACAGCACGCCCCGCATGGCGACCGGGATCAATGGCGCAATAATATTATCAAACAGCATGTGCAAAGATGACGGCACCCCCGCGCCGAGGGTACGCATACACTCCATGCCAACGGTGCCGAAATCGTGTTCTTTTTTCAGTTTCCACGTCCCGGCAAGCGGCAGGACTTCATCCCCGCAGCGCAGAAACATCGCCGCTTCCGGGCCGATCAGACCGCCGTCACCGCAAATGGATGCCGCCGACATCACCCGGACAGCGATAGTATTGCGCCCGGATTTGACCAGATGCGCCGGCACAGGGTAAGTGCGCGGGGTGTTCCAGTGGTCAAATTTGCGGAAATCCCCGGTCGCACCGATTTTTTCGCCGTTGAAAAAAGTTTCGTCGGCTTTGTCCGCCGCCCCGATGCCGATGGTCAACTCTCTGCCCGCCCACGATGGCGGCAGTTCGACCGTTTTGCGGAACCAGAATGATCCGGCATGATTGTACCCGGCCAGCGTCCAGTTATCCGGCAAATCGAGCGTTTCCCAGGCGGAATCGTCATAATTTCCGGTGTGCCAGAGAAGTTTTTCGCCCGATTTTTCCGGTTCAGCGGCAAAAGTATCGGCGATAAACTGCATCAATTTGGCGTTGCCGTCCGGCAATGTGCCGTCCGGCGGCAGCTGCGGCTGGTAATTGGCGGTGTCAGTTCCGAAATACGGGTCTTGCAGCAGTGCTTCCCGGCTCATAAAGGTTTCAATGGGAACCCCGCCTTTGTAAGTGCCGATAATGCCGACCGGGACACCGGTTTTCTGCCGCAGGGTTTTAGCGAAGTGATACCCGACCGCCGAAAAACCTGCGGCGTTTTCCATACTGGCGCTCTGCCATTTGCCGCAGGTATCCAGATCG